>JBIJBR010000163.1:0-4334 GCA_044345135.1 Vampirovibrionales bacterium | reverse complement strand
GTATTTTATCAAATACTAAAAATTGCCTAAACCACTTCAGTGTCATGCAAGCCCTCACGTCGTTTCAAGCGACAGGGGGCTTGTTTGACTATGCGCGCTGGCACAAACTTTTTTAACGGCCATAGGTAAAGGCACAGGCATGGCGCTCGCTGGGTCTTGCAACGATTCAGGCCAGCGAATTTTGCACAGCAAGGGGCGCTCTAACAAGCGCAGGCAAAGCTCACTCAATAACTCAATAAAGACGGGGTCGTCATTCAAACTTTCCGCCCGATGCCAATGGGACAACCCATGCGCTTCACCAATCGGCACGTAGAGCATATCCATTTCAAAAAGCGTTTCAATATGGTCACTCACAAAGCTAATGGGCACCATTAAAACGTTGTCTCGCTGGGCATGGGCCAAGACTTCCATGTGGTCTTCCGTATAAGGCTTCAACCATTCTAAAGGCCCGACACGACTTTGCCAGCAAATATCCCACGTGTTTTCAGGAAAGTACTGAGCCATCAAGGCCGCGCAGGATTCTTTAATTTGCGTGGGGTAAGGATCTTGATTATCCACCGCATATTTCTGGGGAATCCCATGGGCGGAAAAGACGATATGACGCGCTTCAGGGGGGACGCTCCACGTTTTTTGATCAAAACTTTGCTGAATCCGCCGTGCCTGTGCTTCTAAAAATCGCGGCTCCTTATAATAACTGCAAATAGTGGCGATATTCACCGTGTCCGCCAAGGCCTGATGAGGCGCTTGCCCCATGAGCTGCGCCAATTCACGAAAACTAGAGCCTGTGGTGGCCAAGCAATAATGAGGGTAGAGGGGCAAGAGCATCAAATGCGTAATACCGTCCGCTTCAATGGCGGACAAGGCTTCTTTTAAAAAAGGATGCCAATATCGCATGGCCAAATAGGTGCGGGGCGCGCGAAAACCTCGGGCCTCAAAAGCGGGGGTCAATTGCGCTTGCACCAAATCTATTTGTTGACGCGTGAGTTTCAAAATCGGAGAACCGCCCCCAATTTTGGCGTAATTGCCTTGCGCTTCTTTTTTTCGCTTACGAGACACCCGCCATGCAAAAATATTTTGAATCCATTGGGGCACAGGCAATTGAATAATGTCGTTGTCTTTAAATAAGTTTTGCAAAAAGGGTTGTACGCTGTCTTGATCGTCAGGCCCCCCTAAATTAAAGAAGAGAATCCCTATTTTCGACTCCGCGGTGGGGAGATCATAAGACTGAAAGGCTTTCACAAGGGGAATCGTTTGAACGGGTCGACGAGATTTAAGACGAGAGGTCATAGGGAACTAAGCTCCTTAAGCGCCTGAAAAAAAAGTGGATAGGGTTCAACCCTTTGAGGCGCATTGAAAATGATTCTACCTTATTATACTTAAAAAGCATCGGATTCGATCGCTTTAAGGTATGATAAAAAAGCGATCTGAGTCAATGGAGGATCCCCCACGCATGGCGAAGCCACGGTCCACGCCTTCCCCCAAGCCCCCTCAAAAGGCCATAACCATATGGACCCCTTGGAAACGCTTGGCGCATCAACTTTACACCTTAATGGCGTCTATGGAATGGGCTGTGGTACTGCTCATTACACTGGCGACCTTCTGCGTTTTAGGGAGCTTCATCCCTCAAGAAACCTTAGTCCCCCTAGCAGACATTCAACGTCAATTTGGAGACGCCACCCCTTATTTACAAGCCATGGGCTTTTTCAATATCTTTTACAGCCCGTGGTTTCTAGGCTTAGACGCCTTGTTTTTTTTGTCGATTGTGGTGGGATCTTTTCGGTGGTTGCGCCCTGCATGGCGTGCTATCACCCTAAAAACATGGATGAACGCTCAGCATATCCAAGCCTGTCACACCCATAAGCAAATGGCGATTTCACCTGCCATCCCCCCTCATGAAAGCATGGCCACCTTGCGCATGGCCTTAGAACAAAAAGGCTTTCACGTCACGCCGTCAACCCCGAAACACCCTTGGAGCCTTTACGCCCAACGAGGCAGCCTCGGACGAGTCGGGCCGATGCTCACACACCTTGGCATTGCGATGACACTACTCTGCACCTTGTATGGCGCGTTCACCAATTTTACCGCACAAGTGACCTTAACCCCTCAAGCATCCTTCTATCTCGCCGAAGCAGAACACTTTCAAAGCACGACCACTCCCCCTTGGTGGTTTGGCCGTATCCCTGAATGGAAGACGCGTATTAAAGCCTTCGACATTCAATTTCAACCCAACGCGGCAACCCTGCCCAAGCAGTTTACCACCCACTTAGACATCATTGACCTCTTAAGTGGGGAAAAATTAGCGTCTGGCACCACGTCGGTGAATCACCCTTTTTACTACGACGGCGTGACGTTTTATCAAGCCCAATTTTCCCCCACCACGCTACACCAGATTCGCATTAACAATCAGCCCCTACAAATAGACGCCTCCGAACGCTTAGCGGGACGGCCCTACGCCGTTCACCGCATCAATGCGACCACGCGTTTATTTTTCTTTCCCTTAGGGCGCTTTACCGACGGCTTACCTGAAAATCGCTTACACGTCTTACTGGAAAAAAATGGCATTTTAGAAGGCTACGGAAAAGGCTTTAAAGAAAGTAATCACAACTTATTATCACTCGCCGAAGGTCAAAGCGCTCAACGCCTAGGCAATATTTCTGTGGCCTATGACAAAGCCATTATGGCCACAGGCCTACAAATTAAATCCGCGCCTGAAGTGCCTTATTTATACCTTAGTTTGTTGATTTTAAGCTTAGGGTGTCTCTTAAGTTTTGTACCGCATCATCAAGTCTGGTTTGCCTTACATACCGAAGAAGGAGAAGGACTCGGCCCCCCTACCGCCTTAGTCTGGTATGCCAAAGCGAAAAAACAGCGCCCCGCTTTAGAAGCCTCTTTGAAAGCGGTCGTCTCCAAAATGCCTGCCTTGGTCTTTCAGCGTCCTTAAAGCATCCTGTAAAGACCTTGATTGATGAAAATGCCGTTTATAGGGTACACTATAGTAAAGTCTTCTTCGCTGAAAGAAGCGAACCATTTAAGTACAAAGGAACATAAAATGATGATGACCTCCCAAGCGTCGACCGCCACCGTAGATGTAAAAGCCCTGTATAGTGACATTTGGAAGAATCGTCAAGAATACATTATGTTTCGCATTGCCAAGCAAGTCGCGGATCTGACCCCTATGCTAGAAGCAAAAGGGCGGCCCCCTTTAAAGCTCAGTATTGGCGCGCCCACACTACCCGCCCCGCAAATCATTAAGGACGTTTTAATTGCGTCTCTACAAGAACCCGGCAATGATGTCTATTCCACCACCCGAGGCGAAGGCTTTTTCTTAAAGGCCTGTGCCACTCGCATGAAAGAACGCTTTGGCGTTGACGTTCATCCACAAGAACAGATTTGTGCCTTACTCGGCTCCAAAGAAGGATTGGGCAACTTGTTTCGAGGACTCTTAACGCCTAAATTCAACGCGGATGAAAAAGAAATCATTTTGGTCCCTGACCCTGGTTATGCCAGTTATGTGGACGCCATTGAAGGGGCAGGGGGACAAGCCGTTTCAATTTGTCTGAATCCCGAAAATAATTACCTCCCTGATTTAGAAGCGATTTGGCAAAGCGAAATCATCAACAAAGGCGTTCACCCCGCACGCGTCAAGGCGGTGGTGGTCAATTATCCTTCCAACCCCATTGGGGCCCTAGCCCCTTTAAGTTACTTACAAGCCACCGTAGATTTTGCTCGTCGTCACGGTATTTTGGCGGTAAGTGACAACGCCTATGCCGATTTATACTTCAGTCCCGAATCAAAGCCTCACTCTATTTTAGAAGCCGAAGGGGCCATGGACTGTGCCATCGAATTCCATAGCTTGTCCAAACCCTATAGCTTAACAGGCTGGCGCATGGGCTACGCCGTAGGCAATCAAGACGCCGTCGATTTAGTCGCCTTGGTGAAATCCACCATGGATACAGGCATTTTCAAAGGCTTGCAAAAAGCAGGCGCCTTCGCCTTAACCAGCCCTGACATTGAAGCCTATATTCAAGAGGTGGCCCAAGTCTACGCCCATAGTCAAGCCGTGACCTTGGCAGGCTTAAAGCGCTTAGGCTGGCCCGTCGAAGATATGAATCCCCCCAAGGCGACGTTTTACTTATGGGTGCCGATTCCTAAGCGCTACAGCCGTTGTGAAGATTTTTCTCAAGATTTATTGCATCGATCTGGCATTGTGGTGGTGCCGGGGACGGCCTTTGGCCCCCATGGAGAAGGCTTTGTGCGTTTGTCTTTGGTCTTGCCCGAAGCCCAGCTCAACGAAGTCTTTGACCGTATGGCCACGGACGGCTTTTACTACGACG
>JBIJBR010000110.1:0-5543 GCA_044345135.1 Vampirovibrionales bacterium | reverse complement strand
CCGTGCATGGCGGCATTGTGGATGTCACAGCCCTTCGCAATGTCAAAGCCACTACGCCTGTTGGATTGGACTAAATCGTGACGACGTCTTTCTCTATGTTTCCTTCCGTCTTGGCCGAATCCCGCGTGTTTCAAAGCATGACTCAAATACACGGCAAGGGACAGGCCCTTTGGAATACCCTTTGGTTGAATTCTTTTATGGGTCGCGGGATTCAAAGCCTTTTTTCTCGCCATGCGACGAGCGTTCCCGCAGCCGTCTTGGGGGTCTTTCCTGCTTTAGGCATTTTAGCGCTTCTACTAGGCACAAGCTTTTTAGAAACGGGTCTTTTAGGGGCTCTGGTCTTTGCCTTAGGGGCTTGGGTCTGGGGCTTCAGTGTGTGGACGGGGCGTAATGGGTGGGTGAAGCACGCTCATGTCTTGGATGCGTTGGTGCTCTTATTCTTTGTGACTTATGCGGTGTCGGCTGCTTTTTCTAGCGTGCAACCCGAAGCCTTTATCGGGCTTGCCAAGCAATCTATTTTTTGGGTGGCGTATATCACGTTTCGCTCCACGTGGCACCATGCGCCTCAACTCATGCGATGGGGGATGCCTTTGTTGTTTCTACTAGGGGGAGTAGAGTCCGTCTTGGGTTGGATGCAAGTCCACGGCTATGCCGGAGAACTCGCGGGCTGGACGGATGCCAACACCCCTGAGGAACTCAAGCTCAACCGAGTCTACGGAAGCTTAAAGCCTTATAACCCAAATCTTTTAGCTGCTTTTTTAGTCGCCAGTGGCGGGGCAGGCCTGTGGAGCATGTTACAAGTCGCGCTGAAGCCGTGGCGTTATGTGTGGCCTTTCATTATTTTAAGTACTTTACTGATGGGGCTCGTGGTTTACGGGATTTTAATGACAGGCTGTCGTGGGGCCTATGTGGCTATTTTTGTTTCCGTACTCACTTTATTCATCACCGCTTACCCGCTTTTAAGGACGGATGCCGCCTTAAAGCGCTACCCTTCGCTACAAGGGTTGTGGTTAGGCGCCGCATTTTTGGGAATCATTGGTGTAGCGGGAGCTTTATTCAGTAGTGAAAAACTCCTCCACCGTGTGACCAGCATCTTTGCGTTTCGGGAAGATTCGTCTATTTCGTATCGCTTAAACGTGTATCACAGCGCCTGGCGGATGTTTGTAGACAATTGGCTTTTTGGCATTGGACCTTCAAACACGGTATTTAAGAAAATTTATGGCTACTATATGACCCCTGGATTCAACGCCTTAGGGGCTTATTCGGTACCTCTGGAAATTTTGGTGGAGCAAGTCCTGCTCGGTTTTTCCGTCTTTTTGACGGTGCTTGGCACGTTGTTTCACAAAACGGTAGAAGCCCTTTTTAATACGGGCAAACCTTTGGCGCAAAAATTGAGTGTGCTGAGTCTTTCCATTGGGCTGATCGCCTTTATGGGGCATGGTCTTTTTGATACGATTTTGTACCGCCCACCGATTATGCTTCCCTTTCTGTTTATGCTGAGTGGATTGATCACGTTTTTAGTGAACGATGAAATCAACTAAAGCGTTTAAGGCTTTTTTACTTATGTTATGCTAAAGATGTTGTTTCTAAACTTCTATAGAAAGGTTGCTTCCTGATGAGCGCAACAAAAAGCATTTTAACCCCGAAGGGGGAAACCGTCTCTGGAAAATCGATTTACATGGCCCAACATGCAGGATTTTGCCATGGCGTGCAGAAAGCGGTGGATAAAACCGTGGAAACGCATCAACATTATGAAGAGCGCCCTACCTATGTCTTGGGGCAACTCATTCATAATCAACAAGAAATTCAGCGCCTTGAAGCCCTAGGGATTCGAACGGTGCAAGAATTACAGGAGATTCCTGACGGTGCGGTTTGCGTGATTCGTACCCATGGGGCTTCTCCTGAATTGGTCAAAATGGCTGAAGCACGCGGTATTGAAGTGAGCGATGCCACGTGTCCTGATGTACGCTTGGTACAGAATAAGGCGGTGGAACTGGCTGAAGAAGGCTATACCGTGGTGATTGTAGGCAAGGCGAATCATCCTGAAGTGATTGGCATTACCGCTTATGCACGAGAAGTCACAGGGGCCAAGGTGGTGGCTATTGCACACCCTAAGGATATTCAAGACACCTTAAAGAACCTTCCTCGTCGGCGGATTGGGGTGGTGTCTCAAACCACGCAAATGGAAGATATTTTTTTTGATATGGTCAAGCACTTGAGTCGCGTCGCCAAAGAACTCAAAGTACATAATACGATTTGTCCCGCCACTTTTTTTAGACAACATGCCGTCGCAGAACTGGCTCAAGAGGTGGAAGTCATGGTGGTTATTGGGGGGAAAAATAGTTCTAATACCACACATTTGGCTCAATTATGTACGGAATTGGGGACCCCTGCCTTTCATATTGAAACCCCAGAAGAATTGTCTGATCCGTCACCTTTAAAGGTGGCCTTAACGCAGGCCACCCGCATCGGGATGACGGCTGGCGCCTCTACCCCCGACTGGATTATTCAAAATGTCTACGAACACTTAAAAGCGCATTTTTAGTCCCGTTTTTCTCTATTCATTTATTTAAAATACTATACGCATGAAAATAAAAAAGCGTGACTGCTCAAGCTACTGAACCTGAGCTTCTAAAAGGGTGAGTAGCCTTTCCGTCGTGTCGCTTAAGGTGGCATCTACAGAAGCACCCGCCGCTTTACGATGCCCCCCCCCGCCAAAATGTGTTTCGAGGAGTTGCGCCACATCAATGTCGTCTTGATTAGAACGTAAGCTAATTTTGGTTCGCCCTGATTCCATTTCTTTCAGCAAGACAGAAATTTGCACGCCTTGTATACAGCGAATTTGGTCGATAATGCCTTCTGTGTGTTCGTCCAAAGCGTTAAATTTTGAAATTTCTTCAAGGGTCAAACTCGTCCACATGATTTTCCCCATGGCGCGACTTTGTGCCTTTAAGGTGGCATACGCAATAAGTTGACTTTGGCAAAGCGGTTGCGTTTCATAAATTTCATGAAAAATATGGGTCACATCGGCCCCTGCACGTTGCAACTGTGCGGCCACTTCAAAAGCTTCAGGCGTCGTGCTAGAATGACGAAACCCTCCTGTATCCGTCAATAAGGCCACATACAAACAGGTCGCGGCTTCTTTAGAAAGGGGAGCCTGCCACGTGTTCAACATACGAACAATCACTTGACCACTGGCGGCTGCATCCGTTTCAATAATATTGATATGGGCAAAGGCATTGTTAGACACATGATGATCAATATTAAGGGTGTCCCGGGCGGTTTTAAATAACGCTTCGGCAGGCCCTAAACGAGACAAGGCACCACAGTCTACCGAAATAGCTAAGTCGTACTGAGACAAGACTTGTTCAGGATGCTTATCCACACTAATCACCGTGTCAATACCTGGCATAAAATGAAAAACATCAGGCATACGCCCCGCAATTAAGCAATCAATGCGTTTTAAATGAGGGAATAAGGCCATTAAACTATGCTTAAGCCCCAACATGGAACCTAGGGTGTCTCCATCAGGGCCCACATGGGCGGTAATGAAGACTGTTTCACTGCGGTCTAAGGCATTGTACGCATCTTGATAGCGACGTAGTTTCGTGGGCGGGTCTGTCACGCGGGTCATCAAAGCATCCCTTTATGAATTATAATTCAGTACCTTCTTAGTATAGCATAAGCCGAACTCATGTCTAAAGGGTAGACGGCACAATAGAGTACTTTATAACTAAATAGGGCAGACTATAAGTTATTCATTCATCAAGGCATCACTCAGATGAACAGCCCACGATGTCAAAGAAGTTGTAGCAAAGCAGGTTTTGTCAATAAAACACAACAGCATGTCTGTAAAATATGTCGATATTAATTTACAAAAAACGAAGTGCAGTGGGGCTATTGCTACAAAATAAAGCACCTCGCGCTTTATCTCTATCTCAACAAAATGTCCATGCGAGCCATCGCCAAATCGGTAGGCACCGAGGCACCCGCGATGTTGTCGTGGATCAGAAAGAGTGCTCAAGCCTTACCTAAAACGAAATAAAAACGCTATATTCCTGAAATGGAAGTCGCTGAAATGCGGCATTATTTAGAAAGCAAAAAAACTGTGAATCTTCAAAGCCATTGATCGTTCAATAGCCACAGTGAATCGGCTATACGAGGCTTCGGGACACTTGAAAACAGGGCATTTTTATAGTGATTGTTTTGAAGGCTTTGCCCATGTTTTTCCCTACAATCCACTCACACAAAGCAAGTAATACACCCCTGCCATTGAGTGGCACAACTGTATCACTCGCCTTGGCACGTATGACGCGGAAAACGATTGCGTTTTCAAGGTGCGCCCAGATGCTGCAGCTCACTTTGGATCTTCTTGCCTTTAGTTAATAATACTCTATGAAAAAATCCCTTAAGCATTCAATGCTTAAGGGATTTCGTTAAGGGTAATTTCGGCAAAGCGGCTTAAACTTTAGCGGTGAGTAAGGCTTCCAAGGTGGCACCCATATCGGCGGGGGATTCCACCACGGTGATACCCGCTTCTTTAAGCGCCTTCATTTTTTCAGCGGCCGTGCCTTTGCCTCCTGAAATAATGGCACCTGCATGCCCCATCCGTTTGCCAGGAGGGGCCGTTTGTCCTGCAATAAAGCAGACCATGGGCTTGGTGACATTTTCTTTATAGTAGGCGGCCGCTTCTTCTTCTGCAGAGCCTCCAATTTCGCCAATCATAATAATGGCGTCGGTGTCAGGATCCGCTTGAAATAAGGCGAGGGCATCAATAAAGTTGGTGCCGTTAATGGGGTCTCCCCCAATACCGATACACGTACTTTGACCAATTCCCCGCTGGGTGAGTTGGTCGACGGCTTCGTAGGTTAAAGTCCCTGAACGAGACACCACACCCACACGACCAGGCAAGTGAATCGAAGCAGGCATAATGCCGACCTTGGCTTGTCCTGGGCTAATAATACCAGGGCAGTTGGGTCCGATTAAACGGGTTTGAGGGTATTCAGTCAAGAGTAAATGTTTGACTTTCATCATATCAATGACGGGAATACCTTCTGTGATACAGATCACTAAAGCGATACCCGCATCGGCGGCTTCTAGAATGGCGTCTGCCGCAAAGGGAGGAGGCACAAAAATAACGGAACAATCGGCGCCCGTTGCTTTTTTCGCTTCGGCCACGGTGTTGAAAATAGGAAGATTCACCCCGTTGACTTGATGCGTGCTTCCGCCCTTGTTGGGGGTAACACCCCCGACGATTTGCGTCCCGTACTTCAGGCACTGTTCCGCATGAAAGGTGCCTTCACGCCCCGTTAAGCCTTGTACCAATACTTTTGTTTTTTTAGTCAGTAAAACAGCCATCATGTTTATTTCCTTTATTAATGAATATTCTAGGGATACGGTGTGGAGGAATCCATGCGTTAAACGCTTGCGGTTTGCTTTAAAGACAAGACGACTTTCCCAGCCGCTTCTTCAAGCGTTTCGCCCACTTCGTAACGAAGGCCACTTTCCGCTAAAATCTGTTTACCTGTCTCCACATTGGTACC
>JBIJBR010000109.1:0-5596 GCA_044345135.1 Vampirovibrionales bacterium | reverse complement strand
CAGGCCATTGGCAAACAGGTGTCTCCCCATACCTTTCGGCATAGTTTCGCCACTCACTTGCTTGAAAACGGCGCTGATTTACGAATTGTACAAGAATTATTGGGCCATGCGGATATTTCAACCACACAAATCTATACGCACGTGTCTCGTCAACATATTAAGAAAGCGCATCATCATTTATTTGGGTAGCGTTTTTTAGGGTTTTGCGTACTTTGACAAAAGCAGGCTTTATTTTACAGAGGAATTCCGTTATAGTAAGGACACTAAAAGGTGTTTAACTTTTTCCTATTCGACTTTAACAGGAGCTTTTTCTTATGTCGATCCATCAGCCCTTTTCTCACCCCGTTGCCACAGACCTTTCTTCCGATACCTCCTATAACCCTAAGCGGGTTACCGTTAAAAGTCTTCAGCAATTTAAAAATCGTGAACAACCTTTTGCAATGTTGACGGCCTATGACTTTACCACCGCTAAATTGTTGGATGAAGCGGGCATTGAATGCTTGTTGGTGGGGGATTCACTCGCCATGACTGTATTGGGTCATGACAATACTTTGTCGGTCACAGTGGATGAAATGTTGCATCATGTCAAAGCGGTTCGTCGTGGAACCCAACGGGCTTTTTTGGTCGCGGATGCTCCTTTTATGTCTTATCATATTGGCTTGGAAGACAGCCTGCGTCACTTGGGCCGTTTTATTCAGGAAGGTGGGGCGGACGCGGTCAAAGTGGAAGGCGCGAGCACCGAAACCTTGCAATTGATTGAACGTCTCAGTGAAATTGGTATTCCTGTCGTGGGGCATTTGGGACTTACTCCCCAAGCGATTCTCGCTCTAGGGGGCTATGGACTACAGGCCAAAACGGCGCATACGGCTTATAAAACGATTATGGCGGCTCATGCTTTAGAAAATGCGGGTGCGGTGGCCGTTGTGTTAGAAATGATGCCCCATGAAGTGGCCCAAGTGATTAGTACCCGCTTAGGTATTCCCACTATTGGGATTGGGGCGGGCCCTGCTTGTGACGCCCAAGTGTTAGTCATTGATGATATTTTAACGCGCTATACGGGGGTGAGTCCTAAATTTGTGAGGCGCTACGCCCCCGTAGGAGAAATCACCCAAACGGCCGCTCGTCAATTCCGTCAAGATGTACGGGAACATCATTTCCCTCATCTCGAAGGAGAAAGTATGCCAATGGAAGAAGGCGAATGGCAAACCCTTCAATCCATGCTTGATTTACATCATCAAAGCCGCATCGACTAAATCTTAAAATAAGGATATACTAGACGAAATACATAATGGAAGAAGGGGGCGGTCTATGTTGTCTAAAAAATTATCCCCAAAAAAATATTTGATTTTGTGTCTGCTGACTTTTTTGACGCTTTTAATAGAAGGCGGTGGGCTTGCGTTTGCTTTGTCTCCGTCTGCTTTAGAATATTATGACAAGGCGCGTGCGTTTATTCGAGAAAATCGATTAAATGACGCTGAAATGGCCCTGCATCAAGCCATTACCTTTGATGCGTATGACCCCCTTTTATTTATCGCACTCGGAGAAGTGTATCAAAAAAAAGCGTTGCTCAAGCCCGCGATTGAAGCTTACGAACGGGCGGCGCAGTTGGATGCGAAAGATCCTGCCATCTATTACACGCTAGGCAATTTATACGAACAAAAACAAGACTACGAAGCGGCGCGCTATAATTTTCAAATTAGTCAACAAAAAAATCCTACGTATTCCTATGTGAATGTACGACTGGCACGTTTATTCGGTTTTGAAAAAAAATATCCTGAAGCCATTGCTTTATATGAAACGTATTTAAATCAAGTGCCTAAGGATTTTGACGCGCATCGTCAAGTGGCTCGCTTTGCGGTGGCCCATAATCAGGCGCCTTTAGCGATCGAGCATTTACTCTTTGTGAAGCAGGAATCGCCTAGTGATTATAAGGATGAAGCACTGCTGGCGAAGGCCTATTTAATGTTTGATGAACCGCAAAAAGCCTTGAGTGAACTGGCCTTGGCCAAAGCCAATGGTCGTGACAGTGCGGAAGTGGCTAACTTGCAATCGGTGGCCAATGAAAAGTTGGGTCGCGTTCAAGACGCCATTGACGCCCTACAAATCGTGGTGGGTAATTCACCCGAAGATACCCAATTACAATATCGGCTGGCCTTTTTATATGCCAAGGCCAATCAATACACTGAAGCACTCAAACATCTCACCGCGTATATAGGCGCGCACCCTGAAGATCTGCAAGCGCGAGTCACACAAGTGGCTTGGCTCAACACGCATGGAAGTTATGTGACGGCAAAAAAAACGGCGAATGACCTATTAAATCAAGCCGCATTAAGCACGCCACAAAAAATAGAAGTGCTGACTCAAAATGCTTTTTCTGCCCTGAAGACGGGGGATTCCAAAACCGCTGCAAGCGCGTATGAACAAGTCTTAGCCGCGACGCCCAAAACGGCAGACAATTACCGAAGCTTGCAACAAAATTTAGGGGTCGCCTATTATGAGTCGGGGCAATTGTCGAAAGCGCTGGGTGTTTTTCAAGACTTATTGGCGAGCCAAACCCTTTCGCCAGGCGCCTTGGCCTTGGTCAAAAAAGACGTCTATCATATTTATCTCAAACAAGGACAACTCGCAGGGGAAGCCAAGCAGTTTGACCAAGCCAAAAATGTATTGATTGAAGCCAAGCCCTATGCTCAAACAGTGGATGAATTGCAAGACCTCCGACTGGAACTCGGGGCCTTGTACTTGGATCATAACTACAGTGAAGAAGCCATTGCCTTGTATGAAGAAGCCTTGCTGGCAGAGCCTAACAATATAGAAGCGGCGTTGAATTTGTCTGATTTATGGCGAGAAAATCACCCTGAAAAAGCCTTGCCTTTGATTGAAAATATTTTAAAGCAGCCTGCCTTGCCTGAAGACACCCGTTTAGATGCGACGTATTATAAAGCGAGTGCACTGATTCATCTGAATCAAAAAACGACTGCGCTT
The DNA here is from genome assembly GCA_044345135.1 of Vampirovibrionales bacterium. Classification (GTDB taxonomy): domain Bacteria; phylum Cyanobacteriota; class Vampirovibrionia; order Vampirovibrionales; family JAJTHC01; genus JAJTHC01. The sequence goes on along the minus strand of JBIJBR010000109.1, from coordinate 2,614 downwards.
CCTTTATTAGAATCTTTGAAAGCCAAGTCACTAAGCGGTAAAACAACCGCCATGACGGCAGAGCGTTGGATGGATTTGGGGACCTTGTATCATGAAAAAAAGGCGTATACGTTGGCGGAAGAGGCGTATCAAAAATCCTTGGCTTTAGAGCCGAATAATGCCTTGGCTGCTTATAATCTGGGGTCCGTGTATTTGGCTGAAAAAAAGTACCCACAGGCCCGAACGTCTCTGAATCAAGCCCTTCAAGGAGAAGCAGCCGTGACCAAAGCTTTGTACGCGTTGGGTGTTTTAGAAGAACAGACACAGAATAAGACCAAAGCCTTGGCGTATTTTAAAGAATATCTGCAGAAAACGGTGGATCTTTCCGCGCAAAGTAAGGCGAAGGTGGAAGCCAAAATCAAGCTATTGAGTCCTGCTCAACCCGCCAGTGTGCCTAGTATTACGGCGGTCATGATTCCTAAAACCGTGAGTCCTCCTCCTGCCTCGATGAATCAAGGAGCCAGAACACCTTCTTCAAACTCGCAACGTATTCCCCTAGAATAAAGAGAGTGATTAAACTGCGATTAAGTTGAGCTTAGCAAAAAGCTGAGCATCCCGATTGGCTTCAGGATTGGGCGTCGTTAAGAGGGTCTCCCCACTGAAAATGGAGTTGGCCCCTGCCAAGAAGCAAAGCGCTTGGGCTTCATCATTCAGGCTTAGCCGTCCCGCGGACAAACGCACTTTGGCGAAGGGGAATAAAATACGAGTGGTCGCGACCATGCGGATCAAGTCAAAGGAATCGACAGGGGCTTGGTTTTCTAAAGGGGTTCCCGCCACCGCAACCAAGCAGTTAATGGGGATAGACGTGGGGGGATGCTTCAATACCATTAAAGCGGCCAGTAGTTCAAGACGTTGGTCTTCACTCTCGCCCATGCCTAAAATGCCACCGCAACAGACTTGTAAACCCGCTTCACCCACGGCTTCTAAGGTTTTTAAGCGGTCTTCATAGCGGCGCGTGCTAATGACTTCTTGGTAGTAATGGGGGGAGGTATCCAAATTGTGATTATAGGCGGTGAGCCCTGCCTCTTTCAGGCGTTGCGCTTGTTGCGCGTCAATCATACCCAAGGTGACGCAGGCTTCTAGGCCTTCGTTTTTCACGGTTTTTACCATGTTTAAGACATGGGTAAAGGCGTCTTCATTGGGGGGGGTTCTCCACGCGGCGCCCATGCAAAAACGACTGGCGCCATTGGCTTTGGCTTGCTGAACTTGCTTTTCAAGCTCTTCTAAAGGGGGTAAATCGTAGGATTCAACTCCCGTATGATACCGAGACGATTGCGGACAATACTTACAGTCTTCAGGGCATTTACCACTTTTAATGTTGGCCAACGTCGCGAGTTGAACTTCCCCTACGGGGTGATGGTTTTGATGCACCTGCATGGCTTGCAGGAGGAGCTTTAAAAAAGGTTGGGTATAAATGGCTCGAATGTGATCTAAATGTTCATGGGCGGAGGCGATGGCAGCATCCGTTAAAGGGCTTGAAGAGATGAGTGACGACATAAAAAGCTCCCTGTCTGTTGTGTCGTGTATATGCTCCCCGATTATAAAGGAAACAGGACGAAACATCAAAACAGGGAGCTTTGCAAGCGAGGAGGTTGCCTCCTTGCATCGATTCACTTGCTATACTAGGGACTTATTTTCTTTTGATTGGCTTTGGACTTTTTCAAAACAGGTTTTTTAAGCGACGTTTGGGGTGAGGGTAGGCGCAGACATATTAAGCGCAAGACTGTTGGGATTAGGAGTAGGACTGCTGGTATTCCATTCATTGCTTTGGAATGAGCCTGTCGCTTGGGATACTGGGGCATTGAAGCCAAAAGGATTGTTAGGGATTTGTTGTTGTTTCATTTGGGCGTCGACTTCTTGGGCTTTTTTAAACGCCTCTTCATGAACTTGAGAAAGTTGTGAATTGGGTCCCCACGCTCCTGGGATTGAAGCAATAGCTTGCCCTGCTCCTTTGATGTTTCCTAATTCTGTGGAGGCATTTCCTAATGTAGCGTTTGCTTGGGTTTGGTTAGTCAGCATTTTTTGACGAATGTCTCCATACCCCACGAGGAAACCTTGCCGAGCGTTGGGATCATTGAAGTTAATCTCCGCAGGGTTAATCTGTCCCAAGAGGGAAGTCGCATTTTCTTGTTGAGCGATAATAGGGTTAAAGCGATTGAATAAGGTGCCAATTCCTGCCGATTTTGTACTTGAATCGTTCATTTTTTCTTGTGTGTTGGCATTCAATTCATCGGCTTCGCTACCTTTTTCGTTAGCGTTTTTTATTTTTGCTTCGCCGTCTTTTTTTGCTTCTTTAGATTCTTGCATAAAATTTGAAGCAGTATTAAATAAAGGGATAGCGGCTGCAGCACCAATTCCAAAAGTGAACGTTCCACTTGTTAGTGCGGCATAAGCAGCAATTAAAGGAGGAACAGCTTTCGCGGCAAAGCTAGCGACTTTCCCAAATGAACTGTCGCCTGCACCCATGAGCTCAAGAGCGGAACTCGCTAATTCACCAGCTCCTTCAATATTGGATTGCACTGTTTTATTCTCATCTGTAACAGTTTCCGTCAAGTTTTCACCCGCACCCTTTAAA
>JBIJBR010000009.1:0-18591 GCA_044345135.1 Vampirovibrionales bacterium | reverse complement strand
AAAATATCAACCCTTAAAGAAGGGCCTACCCCCCTGCGTTTCTTTGCCCTAGGCGATACGGGTTCAGGCAATGAGAATCAAAAAGCCGTGGCCACCGCCATGCTGAATCAGGCTCAAACCTATTGCCTTGCAGAAAAACGAGGCTGTGACCCTACTGGAATTTCTGTCAAAGGTATTCTTCACTTAGGAGATATCATCTACCCCGTTGGGGATGCCACCCATCATGCGGATCGTTTGGTCACGCAAATGTATAAGGGTCTCACGGATTTGGGCATTCCGTTTTACTTTAGCTTGGGCAATCACGACATGCTCACCCAAAATGGTCAGGATGTGATTCAAAGCTTACATTTACCCGCCAAGGGCTATTATAAAGTATCGCCCTCTCCTTTGGTCGATTTTTTTGTGATCAATACCTCTGCCTTTAATGCCTCCCAAAAAACATGGCTTCAAAGCACACTGGCTCAAAGTAAGGCCTCTTGGAAAGTGGTTTTTGGACATCACCCCCTCTATTCAACCGGCGCTCATGGGCAAGATGCCGATTTACGAGCGCTTCGAAAGCAATTAGACCCGATCCTCCGTCAGTATGGAGTCGATGCCTATTTAGCAGGGCATGAACATAATTATGAACGCTTTGCGACACAAGCCACCCATGCCAATGGCTTACCTTATCTGCACATTGTTTCAGGCGGCGGCGGCGCGCATTTAAGAACTCAACGAAATATAGACAAAAAAACGATAGGATTCCCGCCTACCTTGTTTTATGACGCTAGTCAGTATCATTACTTAGATTTAGCACTGACGTCACAGCAGTTGACCATTCAAATGAAAAACGTGGAAAATATGGTCTGGGATGAAGTCACGATTACTCACCCCAAAAAGAAGTAGTCCTCCGTCTCAGATTGAAAACTATTGACCCTTCAATAAAAAGCTAGGCGTGCTTCGTCTTAACCGATTCGTCCAATGGGCGGAGGTTGTACCCCTGGTCCTGGAATGGCAGAGGTCACCCCTCGATTCGTGGGCACCACATTAGAAGGACCCGTTAAAGGGTTAATCATTTGACCATAAGGGCTCATGCCAGGTTGCGCATACATTCCACCATAACCGCCCCCGTAGCCATAAGGGATACCTGCCAGTCCAATTTCAGCCCCCGTTCCAATGGGGTTTGCTGGGGTACCTGCAAATCCAGGATAAGCGGAAGGCACACGGTAATTAGGTGGCCATTGCGTTTGGCCCCTTTCCCATTGCATCTGTTGAGACAATTGAGTAATCCCAAAATCGCTTGCCGTAATCAACTTACTCACTTCAGGGCTAATGCCCCGATTCCAAAGGGTCGAACCATCAAAATAATTGGCTGTGATACGGCCGTAAGGGTCTCTCATATCGAAACCATCAATGTCAGGACCTGCATCAAAGTTGCCTCGAGGCAAACCTGTCATGGGGTCTGGATATGGTTGATAGGTTAATCCCGGGACCACAGCCGCCGTCACCGCATCGGGGGTAAACATCGTGGGGTAGTCAGGCATTAAACGCGTACCATTATATAAAAAAGTCATATGGGTTGATTCCTATGTGTCCCTGAAAGTAAAGCTAAACATCGTCTTTGTATAAGCATAAACGTTACTGGCAACCCTTTTTGTGCGCGCTGCTTTGTTTTTTTGTTACAATTAATTACATTTCGGTCCTGTGATCCCTTGGACTTCCTGCGCACAAAAAAAAGATGAGCGGGTTTTAAGTCTTTGTATTACGATATAAATCTAGGCAAATCTCCCTTCATTTTTTAATTCAAAAAGGATGCTATCTATGGTTACGCCTCTTGCTTTTCAGCCCCTTTCTTTCTCCAAGCCCACTCAAACGGGTGAAACGCCTCCTGCCCCCCCTCGGCAACGTTCAGGCTATAACCCCTATGAATCCGCGAATTATCCCTTTACAGGAACCTATGTTCAAGCCCCCAATCCTTATGACGGACTAGGCTGGCGTACTTTTGGCGTAGGTTTACTTCGTCCCTTTGCGCAACTCATTAATGGAGGCATTCGCAGCGTTAATTATGCGACTTCTAGCGTGAATCATGCCTTTGTAACCTTACTGGGACTAGGGGCAACTGCCATTATCTGGCGCGCGTTTTCAGAAAAGCAAGCCTTCAAACCCGCTTTGGCGTTGGCTGCTTTAGGAGCTGCTGGTTTTTATGGATTCAAATCCGTGGTCAAAGGCACCGATGGCCGAAATACGCTCCTTGCAGACGGAGATTTTCAGTATGTCGCAGGTACGGCGCTCAGCTACGGCGTGATTGCAGCGGCTCTATTAGCAGGCGCTCGTGGAGGAGGCAACATCTTTCATCCCCGCACGATTACCAGTGCCATTACCAAAGTGGGAGACGGCATCGCGAATATTATTCCTACCACGGGTCGTGTTTTTAAAGGCATTGGTGATCTCTTTAGAGGTCGCCCCTAAGCGCCCCAAATACTTTCGTGGCGTTTCCTATCAAAATGACGCCACTTAAAAAAGAAGACTTGTTATTTGCTTTGGTTTCAACTAGACTACCCTTACAATTTATTAGAAACCCCTGTACACTCAATTTTGGAGATTTTCACATGACGAAGTATGAAGCCTTACTTATTTTTAAATCAAACTTTGAAACCGAAGGTTTAGATGGTGTTTTAACGAAAGTGGAAGCAGATTTTAAAAATAATAATGCCAAAATTTGTCGTATTGATAAAGTGGGCCGTAAAAAATTGGCCTATGAAATTCAAAAGTCTCGTGAAGGCTTAATTGCGGTGATTGGATTTGAAGCAGAAGGCGCTTCCATTAAACCGTTAACGGCGATTTTAAACTTAAATGAAGAACTCATCCGTGTGGTGATTCTGCGCAACGATGATTTAGACATGAATAAGCCCTTTATTGTGACCCCTGTCACAGGACGTGAGCCTCGTGAATTAAGAGGCGGTCGTGGTGGCCCTCGTGGAGGCGGTCGTTCAGGCGGTGGATTTGGCGGACGTCGTTCTCGTGAAGACGGAGGCGAAGACTTTCAAAATGCTCCACAAGAAGCTCACGCTGAATAGGCTTCACAAGATATATATTGCACTAAACGGAACTCTTTCTAATAGAGTTCCGTTTTCATTTAAAGCCTTTTATAAAAATAAAACACTCGTCACATGTTACAGTTTAAAACGTTCTGTTACAGGCCAAGACGTCTGTGGTACACTAGAACTACTTTAATCTGAACATTTAGAATGAGGTTGAATTTATGTCTTTTGCACGTATTAGTTTAGCAGGAACCCTGTTGCAAGCCCCTGAAAAACGTTTTACCCCTAACAATATAGCCGTCAGTGTTTTGCAAGTGTCCGTTCCCATGCCGCCTCGTCGTAATCAAGCCACCCCTAATTTGGTGGTGAAGGTCTTATGTTGGCGTAACTTGGCAGAAGCCGTGACGGCACTGCCCGCGGGAAGCGTCGTTCACATCGAAGGGCGTCTACAAATTGCCAGTGTCACCACGCCTGAAGGCACACCAAAAAAGATGTTTGAAGTCGATGCCCAGCAGGTACACCAGTTGCCAGGACTACCTACCCCCGTGCAAAGCGAGTTTCAAGGCAATGCTGGAACCTCATCTTATACAGCCCCTTCTTCTACAGGGCAAGCGCCTGCCACTTATGCCACGGCCTCCACAGCAGAATATGGGCAAAGCGCACAAGCCGTCATGCCTCCTCCCCCCACGGTCCAGCTCAACGAATTATCACCAGACGATTTCCTCACTGAAGACGATCTACCCTTCTAAGCATGCACCTCTACCTTCATGTGCCTTTTTGTCACTCCCGATGCCTCTACTGTGATTTTTATCTAGAGCTTGCCAAATATGGTGGTATTTCCGCCTATTGTGACGCGTTGCTTCGAGAAATAGCGGGTCGTTTTACGGTACGTGCGAGGGAGGGAGGCTCTAACCCCCTTAGCTCCCTTCAAACCCTCTATTTTGGGGGGGGGACGCCTAGTCTATTAAGCGCGACACAAGTGCGAAGCATCCTACAGGCCATTGCGAAAGAGGTCCCCTTCGATCCACAGATCGAAATGACCTTTGAATTAAATCCTGATGATGCCGAAAGCCCCCTTGACGCTTACCTAGAAGCAGGGATCAATCGTTTTAGTGTGGGGGTTCAATCCTTAAATCCGCAAGAATTAAAAAAACTCAGCCGTCGACATCAAAAAGAAACCGCCCTTCATCAAATACACGCCTTGGCGGATCTAATGAAAGAAAAAGCCAATATTAGCATCGATTTAATGTATGGGATCCCCCTACAACGCTTTTCGTCTTGGCAAGACACCGTAAAAGAAGCCTGCCAATTACCGATTCAACATATTTCTATGTATGGCCTACAAGTGGAAGCAGGCACCGCACTGGAAACACTCCGAAAAAAGGTGCCTCATCACTATCCTCTTCCCTCTGAAGAAGAAGAAGTCCTCTTTTACGAATGGGCCGTCTCATATTTAGCTGACGCAGGCTTTGAACGCTACGAAGTTTCTAACTTTGCAAGGCGTGGTTTTGAAAGTCGACATAATCTTGCGTACTGGCAACAAAAAGACGTCTTGGCGTGCGGACCTTCGGCGCATGGCTATCAACACCCATGGCGCTACCAAGTCCCCTCCGATTTAAAAGCCTATCAACGCTATCAGCATTTAGAAGACATCACCCAGAAAGAAGCCGTTTCCGAATGGGAGCGCCTCGAAAATCTGATTATTTTTGGATTAAGAATGACCCAAGCAGGCGTGCCTTTAAGTACACTACAAGAAGCCTGCCCTCATGAAGACGCTTGGCCATGGCTGTCAGCGTACCTTGATTCTTGGGTTGAGCAAGGGTATTTGCGCTATGAAGAGGGGCATCTTTACTTAGCCCCTCAATGGATTTCCTGTATGAATACGGTATTAAAGGAATTTATGGGTTTGGAAACGATATTTTCAAACGCCTTATCGAGATAAGGAGACCTTAAAGACTTGTTATTTAAGGTGGATGTTAGATAATGAATAAAAAGGGCCTATAGCTCAATGGTTAGAGCAGGAAACTCATAATTTCTTGGCTGGGGGTTCGAATCCCTCTAGGCCCATTTTCTAGACCTACACCTCTCTATAACGCTCGACTATTCTTCAAACGTGATGCCCTTTAGACGATGAGGGTAATCGGGGTTAAAGCAGGATCCATCAAGCGTTTCCCTGCTTTTTCAAAGACAATCGAAAGAATATGACGATTTTCAACATCCACAATGGCGTGAATAACACCCATGCCGTAGCTGGCGTGGCTGACTTTCATCCCCACCGTAAAGGGTAAATTGGCTTCAGGAGAAGCAGAAACCGAAGGCGGCTGAACGGCAGGAGTATAAAAAGGCGTATGTTCAATGGGAACCGCATCCAAACCAGGGGGAGGCGTCATGGAGGAGGTAGCACTGCCTTGTCCCTGCACGGTAGAAGGGGCGTCTTGAAGTAGGGGAGACGCATCAAAGTCATCCAATTCTTGCTGAAAGGATTGGAGAAGAGGATCTGATAAAGAGGCGACCCCATCGAGTTCAGGCACTAAAAAATCGGGAGAAGACATCATCCCTTCATGAAGAGGAGGCCTAGACTGAACTTGATGAGCGTCTTCATCTGTGGGATTTACGTCCACGGGCATAGAAAATTCAAAATGACCCAGCGGATCTTCAGGATCCAAACGCATCGGCTCCGCGGCAAAGACAGGCAAATCAGACGTATCTTGAGTCACACGATTCATTTCTGCGTTCACGGCCTCATGAATCACCCCTAAATCGAAATCAAACTCATCTAAATCCGTCGCGACCAGCGGAGGCTGTTCCTCGGGAGGGGGAGTTATAATTTCTAAGGCTTCTGACACGGGCAGGCTAATGTCTCCTTGAGGCTGAGCCACATCCAAGTGGAGAGTCATGTGATGCAAGGCATCCGCTTCTTCAATCAATTCCTGAAAAGGAGAGCTTGGCTGACTGGGATCATGAGCCTCCACCAAAGGATGGCTCAACAAAGCATCGTAAAAAGTATCCTCTTCCAACAGCAATTCCGTAGGCGTCTCCACCGCAACAAAAGCCTCCGCTTCAGGAGAAGCCTCTACTTCAGGAAAAACCTGAGGTTCAGGAACGACAACGGGTTCAGGGGGAAGTGCGAAAGTGGCCAAGACTTCAGAAGGCGCCTGCAGCTGAAACGGATCAAAGGAGGCGCCCAAAACGGCTTCTTCTTGGTCTAATCCCGCTTCAAAATCTAACTCCGTTTCATAAGACAACGAAGGTGCGAGTAGCGCTTCACTGGCAGGCGAAGCAGACATGAGGGAAGTCCCTAGGCTGGACTCAGGTTCTATATACGTAGAGACTTCGTCTAACATCGTTTCGGGCAAACACGGGTGTATCGCATGGGGGGAATCTACCACTAAAGATTCAAATGCCAGACCAGGAGCATCTAAAGAGTAAGACGCTTCTTCCTCTTCTTCCTCTTCTTCCTCTTCTTCCTCTTCTTCCTCTTCTTTCTCCTCCTCCTCCTTCGGCTCTAAGGCAGATAGCTCACCTAAGATAGAACTATAACAAGCGCTTAACTCATCGGCATGAACGGTAGGAAGAGGAGACAAGCTGTCGATATCTTTCCATAAACCCATCAAAGGTTCAGTAAAATCGGTTTCAGCAGGAGACAATTCCTCACCTTCTCTTTGAAGCGTAAGCGATTCCGTCGCCGCAAAGCGTAAGGGAATTCCCCAAGACGCTTCACTTAAATAAAGCAAATGACGATGCTCCCTATCCCATTGTAAAAGATGCTGCACCGTGGAGCTTCTAAAAGCGTCCCACGACATTCTAGAGTGGGCTTGGCTTTGCATGACCACGAGGTTTGCCCCCGTGTCTAAAAAATTTTGCTCTGCCGTCGCCAAGGCAGGAGACATTGCATGACGTTGGACAAACCCCAACATAAAACGATGAAGGGCTTGCCCCGCTTGGCGTAAAGATTCGCTTAACAAAGGCAAAACCCACGTTTGAAACGCCACAGGAATTTGAGACAGGTCCAAGACCAAGATCTTTCCCTCTGCCTGTGCTGTTTTTAAAGCGTCCAGCAAATCAAAACAATGTTGAGTAGGTCCTTCATAAAAAAGATGATTTTGTTTAAATTGTTGTAAAACACGCAATAATAAGCCACTTTGCGTTTGCATCGCCAAGGCTTCTAAGTCATGCAAACCTTGCGGATTAAAAATATGCTGGGCTGAAATACTTTGCCACTGCTGCCACGCCAACGCTTCTTGTCGAGGCGGAAGCGCTTGAATCACTTGCGCCATCAAGGCTTCCACACCCCATAATTCAAGAGAAAACGCATGAGTACGCCCCAAATCAATAATTTGTACATGGGGCAAATGAGCCTTTTTCACCGCCCCGTAAGGATCCAACAAAACGGTTTGCAAGCCATTCGCTTCCGCCTGTCTTAAGAAACGAAGGAGATCAAGAAGACCAGTGGTTTCAGAAGTCACTTCCAAACGCGTATGTCCCCAAAAAGCGGCAGGCGCCAAACGAAGCGTGGAAAAATCAGCGGGGAAGACCGTCGTCGCTGCTTCAGAAAACAGTAAAGGGGTCAAACTCTCTACAGGCAACACAAAAAGTTGGAGAGGTTCTAAAACTAAATCGCCAAATACAGGGCGACTCGTCACCTGAAGAGGCGATGCTTTTTTTAAAGGTTTTTCAACCGTTTCCACCGCCCAAATTTGACGGCGTCCTAAAGCATCAATCGCCAAGAGCAAGGTATACGGCTCTATGGGATTAGAAGGGACAACGGGTGTACTAAAATGACGGGTATCACTCATCATCTGCAGTTGCAAAAAAGACACTGCCTTTTCAGCACAATCACTTAAATCAATGGCGTGTAAAGACAACGTCAACATAGCATCCCTCAACCTAACACATAGTCTTATCTATCATAGCGACTTTTGGTCGAATGGTCTAGTTCAAGGCAGGCCATAAAATTGGACCTTTAGTCCATTTTAACGCAATAATCCTAAGGCTTCTTCAAGCAAGGCCTTATTTTGTTGAATCATTTTGGTGCTAATGTTCATTAAATTCTTGGCTTGTTGAAGGTTGTCCACTTGATCTTTCAGGGAAACATTAGATAATTCAACCAAGCCACTACGAATTTCGCCCGTGCCTTCAATGGGTTCTCCGCTCATTTCGGTGGGTAAGAATTCGAGCATCCCCACTTGCGCCAGTCCAGAAGGATTCGGGAAATTATTCAAGGCAATTTTATACAAGGGAACGGTTTCTTTCCCTTCTTTAGCCATCCCTACAATGGTGCCGTCGCTACGGATTTTATATTCATCATATTTTCCAAAAAATTTACCATTGGTGGGGTCCACCCACATGGCAATTTCTGTCGTCGGAATATGACCCGTTCCACCACGTGCTTGATTGGGATTCAATGCCACATCCGCCTTCCCGTTGGTGGAATTTGCGGTATTCAAGGGACGTCCGCTTTCATCTAATAAAAAGCCTTGCACCGTATTACCCGCTTCATTCACCAAAACCCCTTCACCATTAAATTTAAAATCACCTGTTCGCGTAAAGCGCAAATCACCGTCCGCGTTACGGACGCTAAACCAACCATTGCCTTCAATCATCAAATTGGTGGGGCCTTTACCTGGGTGAGACTTCCCCTGTTCGTTTCGGTAAGACACTTCATCTGCACGAACCCCATAAATAAAATCTTCAAAACGGACGTTTTCTTGACGAAAGCCTGGGGTATAAATATTGCCTAAATTGGTAGACGTCGCCTCAAACCAAGCACGAGCCGCACGGTTATTGTTCACGGCCATAATATACGGATCAAACATGAGTAGAGTCCCCCCTTGCGTTCCCTAAGTCTATTAATAGGGTGTAAAGACGTGTGATGCCTCTGCTTCGAACCAAACACGGTGACCCTTGAAGCACCCTCCCCTAGGTGGAGGAGGAAGACGCCTGATCTTTAGAGCGTTTTTCAGACGAGGCGCGAGCAGCACGAGAACGACCTTGCGCCGTAGAGGGAGCGTCTGTCATCACCTCCAAAACCAAAACAGGAAGCCTACGCGCTTGCAAAGACTGCTGCAAGTATTGTAACTGTTGCTGTACCTGCTTGAGCTGATGCTCACTGGCGTCTTTCATTAAAAAAGAGGCACTGACCTCCCCTTTTTTAAGACTGAGGACCACACTGGTCTGATCATCCACATCCACCCGAAAAGGCTTCCCTTTTTTATGCGCCTCTTCCATTTGCAATTGTAAAAATTGTAAAAATTCGGCTCGTTCTGTGGGCGTTGGATCTTTCCCTGCTTGGGTACGAAGGCGAGGAGTCGTGTCACGGAACGCTTTATCCAAAGAGGCATTCAGCGTGAAACGTCCGTCTGCAGAACCTGTTTTATTTCCTTTTCCTGGTGACTCCCCCGAAGCAAGATCCTGCCTCCAGTGAAAGAACCCCTGTGGCGGAAGCATATTAAACGGCAGACTCCCCAAAGGTGTGGAGGGGGTAAAATCTTCAGACGGAAGCGATGAGCTTGTATTTTGAGGTTCTGGCAAAGCGGTTGACACAGGGGCGGTTTTCTCGGTCCCCTGAAGCACAGGGGCTTGCTTTTTCGAAGAAGATATCTTAGGCACGTCTAAGAGGTTCTGTCGCGAAGGGGAAGACGCCTTTGAACGAAGCGTCACACGAGGGACGGGCGTAGAAACGCTTGACGCGATAGGCTCTGCTTCCACTCCTGACCCAGCAGATTGAGACTCCGTCGCGAGTGTCCAAAAATCATAGTCTTCCCAAAATCCATTCAATTCTTTAAGCATCATCAAATTCAGGAAAGACGAATTCCCCTTCTGGCTCGCTTGCCACGACGTCGACCCTTGTGGTGAATACGTATTTAAAACCAAAGACGCCAATGAAAAAGCCATAACACCCCCCTAGACAAGACCTTACCCACGAGGGGAGCGCTTGTCTTTTATCGAAAAAATATCTAGGCCGTGTTGACATTTAGTTAAGAAAGGAGGAATTTCAAGGAAAAATAAACGGATTTTAAGGCGTGTACAGAGACGTACATAACGAAAAAACGGCTTGTTTTGACACAGAATTACCCTTTATAAGCTGAATGTCGACACGACCTAGTCTGCTTCGCCCAAATCAATCGCTTCTTGAGCCGCCTCCACCATTTGCCTGAAGTAACGCTGACTCGCCACTTCGTCTAATTGCTTCATTTCCGCTTGTTTTTCTTCTTCTTTCCACTCTTCCAAGGCGCGTTCTTTATGCTTGTCCAAGGCTTCGAGTTCTTGTCGGCACACGGCGAGCTTGTCTTCTTCTTCTTTTAAAATGCGTTGCGCCTCTTCCAGTTCTTCTTTGATGGCTAAAATCTGAGTCGCTAAATGCACCAGCAAGGCATCAATCGTATTGAGCATCATCGGGTCAATGGTTTTACGTTGATGCCGAACATCTTCTCGCTCCGCGTACTTGGCATCGATACGCGCCTGAATTTTACGACACTTATTTTGAGCCTCATTCACCACTTGTTCTTGTTCTTTTTTTTTGCGTTCTCGCAGATTATAAATATTCTGCAAGCGGTAGCGAAAGGGCATAAATCCACTCCGTTAAATCAGGGGCTTCCCCCATATTACCTGATTTTAAGATCCAATAGGAGGTTTCCCCCCAAGCGTCCTCCGCTTGCCATAGCGCTTGCCCTTGCTTAAAGCAAGTCACCCATGTTAAAGGTGATAGGCCTAAGCTCGTCAAGACCTGCTGAGCCGTATCTCCCCCACAAAGAATGGTGACCAAAGCAGGATGGTCTTTCAAAAAAGACGGAAGGCCTTGAGCCAAACGCGTAGACGCCTCTGAAACACGCCCCCAAGTCGCCGTATTCAACACAGGAAGACGCGGAAAAGACTGCTGAAGATGCGCCAACTGAGCCAACGTCGTAGGATTCAGACTCCCGCTAATCACACGAATCTTGGGTACGTCTGTCTTTGCTTGCGCCCAAAACGAAGCAGAAAAAAAAGGGGGAAAGGCATGAACCCGAGTCTTTGCCTGAAGTTGTGCGCTCAACCAGCCTACAGAGCCCAAACAGACGGGGGCCACGGGTAGAGAATCGACAAGATTCAACCAGACGCTGAAGTCTTCTTCTTTTTGAAGGTCAGGCACCACCAATAACGGCGTTTTTCTTTCTCCTTTTTCTGACTTTTCTAACTCTTCTTGCAAACGCTCCGCCAGCCCCTCTTCTCCCGTAGTGAGAGAAGGGGTCCAAATTTCCACGGCCCGTCCTAACGCCTCGGCTTGCGACTGTAATAAGCGACGCAAATCAGACGTGTGGATGGGATGCTGAGGATCCTGCCCCAAAGGCGTTTCATGCAAAGGTTTCCCCTGCAAATACGCCACCGCCCCTTGAACGGTTCGGCCCATCTGGGGAAACGCCGGACAAATCAAAGCAAAAGGCGCCTGACTCGCCTCTAAGCCTGCCAAGGCCGTGGCCACGAGATGGCCTCTCCACGTCGAATCGATTTTAAAATAAGGAAGAGGACGCATGCTCTTTCGACTGGACAGGGCGTTATAGACAAGGGTATACGCTTCTTGTGAGGTGAGACACGCACGTGTATTGAGATTCACACAGGCGAATTCAGACGCTTCGACGCGGGTTCCCTCCAAGACGAGAGAGGGCTTTAAGCCCAAGGCCCCCAATACAGAAGCACAATCACTGGCGCCTGTTAAATCATCTGCCCAAATAGGTCCCTGCACCATAAGAAGTAGGCTCCTAGAATAGCCTAAGACGCTATCCCCTCGTTTAAATGGTATGCGCTAAGGTCCACCTAAAAAGGGAGGACCGTATCGGCATTATAGTTCGCCTGTCCACCCGACGCTTGACGATATTGTTCATTGTCTCGCTTAGAGCCCACAAAATTAATGGCCGAAGCCCGAACCAAAGGGGTTTCTCTCACATTACCGGTTTGGTCTTGCCAGCTATCCACTTCAATACTGCCTTGAACGGAGACCATCATCCCTTTTTTCAAGTATTCCCCTGAAAATTCTGCCAACTTACCCCATGCTTCAATATTGAACCAATCCGTGCTACGGTTTTCTTTAGAACCAGGACGGTCCACCGCCACACTGAAACGCGCCTTGACGGTTCCTGATTCAAAATAACGAATTTCAGGGTCTTGTCCTAAACGTCCGACGATAACGAGGCTATTAATCATTGAATACATCTCCCTATGGGTCTTAAGAAAAAGAGTTTCCTTCTCTATTAGAGCATCTTTCCCGTCAAAATAAAAGTACTTTTTTTCAAAAACTAATCAGAAACTAAACGCTCTACAACCGATGAAGACTCAAGCGCCCCTCCACGTCGCTGAGCCAAAGTCGCCATGCTCGTCTTAAAAACAGGATGCTGCCAATCGGGGGCCAATTCCAAAAACGGAAGCAGTACAAAATCCCGTTCATGTAAACGCGGATGAGGGACCTGTAAAACAGGCGTATGAAGGACCTGTTCATCGTAAAAAAGCAAATCAATATCCAAGGCACGCGGGGTGTTTTTACCGCGTATCTGAGGGGGAAGCCTCCCTGCCTCTCTTTCCAACGCTTGACAAAGATCCCATAAGGAGTCGATAGAAAGGCTGGTTTTCAAGCGAAGCACCCCATTATAAAAAGCAGGCGACCCTTCAGGACAATTGACAGGAAGCGTTTTTCTCCAACGACTATGCGTTAAATCCGAGATAGTCGCATGAGACCTTAAGGTCTGAACCGCTTGAATCAACGGTTCAGGGGGGTGCTTAAGATTACCCCCCAAGGCAAGAAAAACAGTGTGTTGGTGACGATTTGGCATTCTGTTTTGTTTGACTTAAACTTTCTATAACTTTCTATGATCATAAAAGACAGTAGACACCGCAGAGGAGATGATACCGCATCATGGCGATACTAGAATACATGCAAACACTCGGACATGAAAGCGTCTTGGTCGTACAGGATGAAGCCAGCGGCCTAAAAGGATTCATCGCCCTACATAATACCACCTTAGGGCCGGGATTGGGAGGCTGTCGTATGATGCGCTACCCTTCAGAAGCGGCTGCTTTGGAAGATGTCTTAAAATTGTCCGAAGCCATGACGTATAAAAATGCTTTGGCTGGTCTGGCCTATGGCGGGGGGAAAAGCGTGATTTGGCTAGACGCAGCACAAGAAAAAACGCCTGCTTTGGTCCAAGCCATGGCCAGACGCATCGATGTGCTAGGGGGGCGTTATTACACGGCAACGGATATTGGCTCTACCAGTGCGGATATGGAAATCATGAAGGGCATCACACCTTATGTGTCCGCCTTGCCGCCTGAAAAAGGGGGATTAGGGGATTCCGCGATCTTAACAGGCTTAGGCGTTTATATGGGAATTAAATCGGCCGTGGCCTTTCAACGCCAACAAGACAGCTTAGAAGGCTTGAGCATCGCGATTCAAGGAGCAGGCAAGGTGGCGTATCATTTGCTTACCCATTTAAAAGAAGAAGCCAAGCATGCCAATTTCACTGTTTTTTTAGCAGATACCTATGCCCCTGCCGTACAGCGCTGTGTGGACTTAATGCCCCAGCTAAACGTCGTGGCTCCTGAAGCCATTTGGCAGGTTAAGGCGGATATTTTGTCTCCCAACGCGATTGGTGGCACAGTTACCGCGGAGGTCATTGCTCAAAGCGATGCCTCTATCATTGCAGGAGGCGCCAATAATCCCTTGGCAAGTAAGCATCTAGCGGAAGATCTTCGTGCTAAAGGGATTTTATTCGCCCCTGACTTTGCCATTAATGCGGGCGGTGTGATTGTCTTGTCAACCGAACTGGCACACGGTAGCTTGGAGGAGGCGATTCTGAAAACCAAAGGGATTTACGACACCGCACAATGTATTTTCAAGCGCGCTGAAACACAGGGAATCAATACCTTAGAAGCCGCTATTGCCTTGGCCAAAGAACGAATTAATGCGGGCTCTAAGCGCCAAAGCGTTGAGGTCTAACTTTGTCCTTTTGTAGGAGTCATGCTAAGATGTCTAAAATTCATCTTGTGAGGGAAGCGTTTGTTTTGTTTTAATTTCAATATGAATGGCCTACAACGCCATGGGCCACACCAAAAGTGGGGACGACTATTGGCCGTGGGGCTTTGGGGAGCTTTGACCCTTTTCCCTTTATGGCCTTCAGGACGGCTTGCGTTGCCTGAAGCCCAAGCCGTCAATCGGGTGCAGTTAAAAGAAAAACAAAAAACGATTAACACCCAACGCCAAACGATTCATGAAAAACGAATCGAAAAATTAAGACATGTGCGTTATCATCGAGACCGCATGATTTCTAAGCAAATTGAGCTGTCTAAAACGCAACGAGAATTAGACTCTCAGCAAGTCCGCTTGCATCAAACTTCTCATGCCATTCAAGGCTTACAAAAAAATCTAGATGTCACCGTGGGTAAGACCACCCGTTTGGGTAAAATAATGGGCACCCGTATTCGTCATTGGTTTAAAGGGGGACGAATTAGTTTAATACAACAAATTTTAGCCTCCACCAGTGTGTCTGAAATGGTAGATAGCCTCTACTTTCAAGAACGTATTTTACGGCAAGACACCAGAATTTTTGAAGCCTTAAAGCATGAAGGTGAATCGCTAAAAACCCAGCAAGCCCACTTATTAGAAAATTTACGCCAAAACGCCATGGCTTATAGTGAAATCAAACGACTCAAAATAAATTTGTATGCTCAAAAAGTAGAAGAAGAACGCATGCGGCAACGCTATGCAAGTGATGCCAAATATTACGAAATGAAAGAACGCCAATTATTGGCCGAATCCTCTAAAATTGAAGAATTATTACGAGGCCATACCAACGGGCTACAAAAATCGACAGGGCGCTTCATGTGGCCCCTCATGGGACGTTTGACGTCAGGGTTTGGTTACCGTATCCATCCGATTCACCATACGCGTTTAAATCACACGGGGATTGATATTTCTCGCCCAACGGGGACCCCGATCATGGCTTCTGACGGAGGGCGAGTCATGTTTGCAGGCTGGTATGGAGGCTACGGCAAGTGTATTATTATCAACCACGGCCGAGGTTTTGCGACCTTGTACGGACATTTATCTCGCGTCGGGGTGTCTCGCGGTAGTGCTGTTGCCAAAGGACAAAGCATTGGAGCCGTAGGTTCCACAGGCTATTCAACAGGGTCTCACCTCCATTTTGAAGTCAGGGTCAATGGTCGGCCTGTTAATCCCAAGCGTTACTTATAACCGAAGCCTACGCTCCTGAAAAGATGAAATCCAAGCAGGCTTATGATACGCTAGGGGCATCATCAATCGGTCATGACTACTTCAGGCCTGAAAAATTTAAGGAAATGGATGCGTGTCTTATCTTCATACTGAAAAAGCCGATGTCGTCGTCATTGGAGCAGGGCATGCGGGCATTGAAGCCGCCGTTGCCGCCGCTCGCTTAGGATGCTCTACCGTTTTATTAAGTATGAATCTCGATACCATTGGCCAAATGAGCTGTAATCCTTCGATTGGGGGACCTGCCAAAAGTCAGCTGGTCAAAGAAATTGATGCCCTCGGTGGGGTCATGGGTATTTGTGCGGATGCGACCTATATTCAATTACGCATGTTGAATATGTCCAAAGGTCCCGCCGTTCGAGCCTTACGTTCCCAAAGTGACAAAGCCAAATATAGAGATTATGCGCGTCACTTAGTAGAATCCGAACCGAATCTCAAATTACGTCAAAGCACGGTAGAACGTGTCGTGGTCAACGCCCAAGAAGGCATTGAAGGGGTGGTGGACCAACTCGGCATTTTGTATCAAGCCCCTGCCGTGGTCATTACCACAGGGACTTTTTTAAATGGCAAAATTTGGATTGGAGAAAAAAGCTATGGAGGAGGTCGCCCCGGTGACCCTGCCGCCAAAGGGCTGACGGCTTCTCTACTCGAATTGGGCTTGGAAACAGGACGTCTAAAAACAGGCACCCCCCCTCGTCTGGATGGACGCACCATTGACTACCGTGGCTTAGACGCGCAACAGGGAGACACCCCCCACGGCTTTTTTAGCTTTTTGCCGAACCGCCCTCACTTGGAACAAGTCCCTTGTCACATCACTCGTACCACAACGAAAACACATGATTTAATTAAGGCCAATATCCACCGTAGCCCCATGATTCAAGGACTCATGGAAGCGGATTGCGGCCCGCGTTACTGCCCTAGTATTGAAGATAAAGTCATGCGCTTTGCGGATAAAGAAACCCATCACCTCTTTATCGAACCTGAAGGACGAGACACTTACGAAATTTACCTACAGGGCTTTTCCTCCTGCTTGCCCCTAGACGTTCAAGTTGGCATGCTTCAAACCCTACCAGGTTTAGAACACGCGGAAATGTTACGCCCCGCCTGTGCGGTTGAATATGACTACTTCCCTGCCTATCAACTGAGTCCTGCCCTCATGGTCAAAAACACCCGCGGTCTTTTTTTTGCAGGGCAAATTAACGGAACCAGTGGCTATGAAGAAGCGGCCGCCCAAGGCCTTATGGCGGGCATCAATGCCAGTCGTTACGCCAGTGGGCAAGACCCCTTTATTTTACCACGATCGTCTTCTTATATCGGGACCTTAATTGATGATTTAGTCACCAAGGAAATTAAGGAACCCTACCGTATGCTCACCAGTCGTAGTGAATATCGTTTATTGCTACGACAAGACAATGCCGATTTACGTCTCACCCCTTTGGGTCGTGAAATTGGCTTGGTTCAAGCGGATCGTTGGGAGGTCTTTCAAGCACGCGAGCGTCAAATTGAAGCCGAAAAAATACGATTAAAGTCCACTAAAATAAAAGCCAATGACCACAGCAATGCCATTTTAAACGCAGATTGTGGAGAACAAATCCAAGAAGGCACGAGTTTGGAACAACTGCTCAAGCGACCTTTAATCCTGTATCGAACGCTTGCCAAATTAAACCCTGAATCGGCCCAAGTGGCCTTAGATGTGCAAGAAACGGTTGAAACAGAACTAAAGTTCGCGGGCTATATGAACCGGCAAACACGAGAAAATAATCGGGTCCAGCAAGCGGAAAAGGTCAAGCTCCCTTTACGGGTGGATTATCAAGCCATTCAGCAATTAAGTTTAGAAGCCCGTGAAAAACTAAGCCGTTTTCGTCCGCTGGATTTAGCACAAGCCAAACGTATTGCAGGGGTCAACCCCAGTGATATTCATATTATTCAAGTCCTGCTTTCGGCAGGCAGGCTCCCCCTTTTAGAGGCGACGTCCCCATTCGCTCCCTCTTCAGAATAGAAAATCCATTCCAAGCTAGGGGTGCATCATGGTCCGCCTAACGGAATCCCTATTTAAAAAAATATCGGACCGACAGGATTTGAACCTGCGACCTCTCCCACCCCAAGGGAACGCTCTACCAAGCTGAGCCACGGCCCGATCTTTCGCAACATTGTTAGTCTAACGCATCAACCCATAAGGTCAAGAAGGAATCCCCCAAGGGAAGCATTTCTTCTTCTCCATTTTTACGATAGTATAATAGACATATTCATTTACATTTAATGAGGTATAAGGTGCAATGCTTTGACAACAGAAGCTCCCCTTATTTTGTCTGAAACCACACAGACTCAACTCAACTCTTTGAATCAGCACCCTGCGCTAAATCGATTGGTTTTAACGGGGTTTATGGGTTGTGGAAAATCCACCTTAGGTCGAAAACTTTCCTCCATTCTTGGGTTTCGCTTTGTCGATACGGATAACGCCATTGAAAAACGTCAGCGTCGTAAAATTCCTGATATTTTCAAAATTGAAGGGGAAGCGGCCTTCCGTACCTATGAAAAAGAAATCTTAGAACATTATTTAAAACGTTCACGTGTGGTCATTGCCACAGGAGGCGGTGCCTTGGTTCAGCAAGACAATCTGGACTTGGCCTTAGACCATAGCTTGGTTATTTATATCGAAATGGATGAACAAGAGTTGTTAGATCGCGTTTTATTCTCTCCCAAAGAACGTCCCTTAATTAATGTGAAGAATCCTCATGACGTGGTCGAACGCTTATTCGTAGCGCGTCGGCCTTTTTATGAACAGGCGCAAGTCCATGTACAAACAGGCGGATTAAAGCCCAGTCAAGCCCTAGAAGCCGTTATTGAAGGCCTCTATAATTATGTGACGTATTTCTTACCGAGTGTTGCTCCTGTCACGCTAGAAAAAGGAGAGGCGTCATGACCCAACAAGTTTTGTCGTTGACGTTAATGGGGCAAAAACGACAGTACCAAATTGTCATTCAAGCACAGGGCTTGGCTGATCTGGGCAAGGCCATGGAACAAGTGGGGATTTCTGCGCCTCGTCAAGTCATGGTGGTCTATGATGCAGGCCTACCCCACGTGTACTTACAACGCGTACTAAAGTCTTTAGAAGCAGCTGGTTTTACCGTATACCCCAGCCAAGTCCTTCAAGGGGAAGGCGCCAAAGACCTTACCGTCCTTGAAACCTTGTATGCTCAGGCCATGCAAATAGGCCTCACACGGCAGGATGTCTTTCTGGCCTTGGGGGGGGGCGTCGTCGGTGATTTAACGGGTTTTTTAGCCGCTACGTATTATCGAGGCACGCGCTTGGTACAA
>JBIJBR010000123.1:0-5322 GCA_044345135.1 Vampirovibrionales bacterium | reverse complement strand
GTTTGTCGAATCCACCCAAACGTTTTGACGAATCCATTCACGCACCATACGTTTCAGTCGATTACGCTTGACCGCACGCTTATGGACTTTTTTAGACACGACAAAGCCAATGCGAGGGCGATACGCTTCAAGGCTTTGTGCCTTTGCTTGGGCATGGGCGTGCCAATGGGGCAGTACCATAATCACAAAAAAAGGACATGCATAATAGCGAATCCCTTCTCGTAATGTTTTATTAAAAAACCAAGAGGCTTGCAAACGAAAGGGCTTGGGAAACATCCACCACTCTCTTTTTATTTTGGCATCTTTTAAAATACGTCGTCACTCAGGATGTTCACAAAATCCTAAACACGTTTAGAGTGAAATAAGCTTATGACGTCCCTTCGCCCGACGACGATTCAAGACATTACGTCCACCAGGCGTTGCTTTACGGGCAAAGAATCCAGAACGACGTGCTTTTTTTAAGTTTGTTCCACCAAGGGTACGCTGCATAATAAAATCCTCCAGTTGAAATAATACGGTTTGCAGGGAAGGCAATACACAGAGGGATTTAAGGCACTGCAACCTATCATTCTTATTCACTATGAGTTTACCATGAGGCAAACTCTATTAGGTACACTATACAGACAACAGAAAAATAGTTCAAGTCTTTTAAAATGCTTTGTAACAATCTAAGGCGCGGACGATACATACTTGAGTCGGTGCCACGGTTTATCTTAAAATGAGACAGGCTACTTTTCATGATGCTGCAAAAAATGCGAGCTCTTAAAGAAGGGAAAGTACGAAAATGGGATCTAAACGCAGCATGGACACCGCACACCACATAAAAAAATGGCTACGCACATGGTAAGTACGCCTGTGCCTGACTCAAAGCGCAGAAAAGGCTTGTCCCTGCAAGGCAGTTTGCAAGACGCGCTTCAGCATGTGCGGCAAGACGCGTTGGGACATGCGCCATCGAAGGCAGACGCTCACCCCGCCGTGCCTTTACCTCAACCGCCGTCCGTGACAACACCCGCAACATCGGGCCCTGCCAGTGCGTATGATGACCTATGGCAAGGGGTGCAATCTATTTTGCAAACCGCCTTGTCTCCGCCTAGTTTTCAAACATGGATTCGCCCGCTACAGGTGCTTCATGTCGATTTATCTTCACCCAGCACCGCAACCGTTCAAGTGGTGGCGTCTTCTGATTTTACCTGTGGATATGTGAAAAATCATTACGCCCCTTTGCTGAGCGAAGCGTTTGGCTCCTTATTGGGCGTGAATGAGGTGACATTACAATGGGAGGTTCAAGCGCCCCCGACACCTAATCTTGTGGCCAATGCAATGGAAGGTTATTCAGAAACCCCACCAAAAAGGGGGGCTTCTGGCGGAGAAACTGAGAAAAAAGAATCCCTTCAACCGTGGACGCCTCGCACTATGGCCAGTGGTTTACAGCCTCGCTATACCTTTGAACAATTTGTAATTGGGCCCTTTAATCACTTTGCCCATGCCGCCGCCTTAGCCATTGCCGAACAACCTGGTATTGCGTACAATCCCTTTTTTATTCATGGATCCGTAGGCTTAGGCAAAACCCACCTGATTCAAGCCATTGGTCATTATGCCTTACGACACCATCCCAATTTAACCGTGCGTTACGTCACCACGGAAATGTTTACCAATGACTTAATTCATGCCCTGACCACCAAAAAAATGAATGAGTTTCGAGACAAATACCGTAAGATTGACCTCCTGATTATGGATGACATTCAGTTTTTAGAAGGCAAGGAAAAAACCCAAGAAGAAATCTTCCACACCTTTAATGCCCTGCATGGCTTGTCCAAACAAGTCATTATTAGTAGCGACCGCCCCCCAAAAGCCTTGGCCCGATTAGAAGAACGACTCGTCAGCCGCTTTGAATGGGGCTTAATTGTGGATATTCAACTTCCTGATTTGGAAGCCCGTAAAGCGATTTTACGCAAAAAGGCCGAACGAGAAGGCTTAACCTTACGCTTTCACTTAGATGAAGAAGTCCTGACATATTTGGCGGAAAGTGCCCCCCATAATATTCGAGAATTAGAAGGCCATTTCAATAAACTCGCCGCGGTTTGTATGTTAGAAGACAAGCCTTTTAGCATGAGCACCGTAAACGCTTTATTTGATCATCGTCCCTCTCATCAACGCCTAGATGAAGCCCTTATTTTTGAGGTGGTGCATCAGTTGACAGGCATTTCTGTGAAAGAATTAAAAGGCAGTAGTCGCTGTAAAGACATTTCGCACGCACGGCACTTGGCCATTTATGCCTGCCGTGAACTATTGGATATCAGCTTCCCTAAGCTAGGCAAAGCCTTAGGACGGCAACATAGTACGATGCTCTATAGCTATGAAAAGCTGAAAGAGCAAATGAAGCACAATACGGTCCTGAAAAAACAAGTGGCGGATCTTTTAGAAAAATGTCAGCACCAGTGCTATTAAAAGACCCTCAGTGGATGGCGATTGTCAACGTCACCCCCGATTCTTTTAGTGACGGGGGGCAGTGGAGCGCTTTAGAAGACCTCTATTCCCACGCGTTAGAGGCCTGCTTGGCGGGGGCTCACTTTTTAGATCTAGGGGCAGAATCCAGCAGGCCCGATGCATCCCCCATTCGTGCCGTGCTAGAACGGCAAAGGCTAGAGCGGGTGCTTCCCCTCATTCAAGATTTACGGCGACAATTCCCCCAACTGAAAATCAGTGTAGATACCGTCAAGCCTTCGGTCGCGGAATGGGCCTTGAACACAGGCTTGGCGGATGCCATTAACGATGTGAGTGGGGGACGCTTTATCGAGGCGACACACCCGAAAAGCATGCTTCAAGTCGTGGCGGATTATGGCGTGCCTTATGTCTTAATGCACCGCCGAGGCTCCCCCGACACCATGAATGACTTGGCCCATTATCAAGACGTCGTGGCGGAGGTGACCCATGAACTAGCGCAATCCCTTGAAAAGGCCTTTAACGCAGGGATTAAAGCCCAACAACTGTGGATTGATGTCGGCATCGGCTTTGCCAAAACGCCTGAGCAGTGTGTGGCTCTATTACAGCACTTGCCCGCTATTAAAGCCTCCCTAGGGGGATTGCCGCTGCTCTTGGGGGTGTCTCGTAAACGGGTGACGAGCCAGGCAGGGCAGCTCCCCCCCCTTCGCCGAGAAGCCACCACGGCCATGTGGCATCACTACGCCTTCACACAGCTGCCCCTTGGCACGGTAGACATGTACCGTGTGCATGACCTGCCCCAACAAAAAGCCGCGTGGGACTGGTGGCAAAGCGTTACATTGTAACAAAAAGAAAATAGAACCCACCCTCTTGTTTTTATTAAGATGTCCACTCCCAAGCCTCCTTGCGGGGAAGGACACCATTTTCCCTGTTAAGTCTATGTTCAATGCCCCTTCATTTTACTTACCCCTTTTTTCTCATAATGTTCACTTTAAGTCCCTTCCCCTCTGTACCAACCCAAGAAAGAAAACCTATATATCATGATCAATTTAGACACCAAGTTTAATTACGCTATTTCTAATAACAATTTAAAGTCATGGAAGGATACCTTTAAGACCCCCGATACAAATACCGTCGCAAAGGCCAAATCTAGTGACGTAAACCCACTGGGCAAACCAAAGTCTAAACAGCCCGATCCCCAAACCCCCGCGCCCAAGAAAACCATTAGTTTTGACAATGGTCAAAGTTTGACCCTAGGTACCCCCTTGGAATTTTCTAAGGGTCTCTCGAGCTTAGACCGCACGAAAGAGGTGGCGGATAATGCCATCGAAAAATTTCGATCGGCTTACTACGACGACATGACCTATAAATTTAATGACAAGGAAGACAAAGCCAATCATATTAATTTAGGTATGGCGTCTAACCTGCGAAATAGTCTTACGAACATTATTTTAGGTAAAAACGACACCATAGCAGGGCGCCCACTCGCGCAAGCCTCGATGACCGACGCGGAAGACGGTGAAAATGTTATCATTACCTTGGTAGACACCCTAATAGGTGGCAATGGTGGCGATTCGGACGGTAATGTCACCAGCACCATTCGTATTACGGTCCCTAGGGACAGTCTAGAATCGGCTACCAAAGGCTTTACGTATAAGCAAAAAAAACAGTTGGGCATAGAAGAAGGGGTTGAACGACGATACCCTAAACCGAAAGATTTTTTTGAAACGAAAGCGTCCGACGCCACCACGACCCAAGCGTCAAGCACCACGGAAGCAGAAGAAGGCCCTTATTACAACAAATATGACAAAAATAAAGACAATGTGTTCGATATTACCTCCCTGACAAGCAGTAAGAAAGGCAAGGTCTTTGAGTTTGATGACACCCAAGCCCATGGTGAAGATGTGGCTCAACAGGTGAATATCAAGGCCTTAGATCCCGAGTTAAATACGCCTCTAAAACTAAATCTGAATTTCGGTCCTAAGGATGTGATTCAATCCTTGGAAGACGTTTCTAGCATCAGTGCCACTCAATCGGGCGACGTGACGACTCTAGAATTCAAACAAGAAAATAAGGTCGGGGGGTCACGTCTCATTCGAATCACCCTGCCCACCAAGAGTCTAGACGACGCCATAAAGTCCTTAGACGAAAAAACACAGGCTGAAATCACTGACGCATTAAAGGATAAAAAAATATCCAATGTATTCCAATGGAAGAGGAATCCAGAGATCGCTTCTTTCAAGTTGGAGAATATTCCACAGATTCCTTCTCGACCCACAGCGTTGAAGCCATTTGACAATTTCATAGACTCAAAGTTATTTAATTACAACACCCCTTAAATATGCGGTAGAAACGCCTCCTATCCTTGGATAGGAGGCGTCTGTCAAGTGAAGGATTTTTAAGGCGTGCTCTTGACGCTTTCACAGACTCGCCCCATGATGAATAATACCATTTAAAAGCCCTTAAGCGAAAAAGAGAAGCCCCCCCACACATGATGATGATGTCCGAAGGGGAAAAAACGGAAAAACCCACCGCGCATAAAATATCAAAAGCCCGTCAGGACGGTCAAATCGCCAAAAGCGTGGACTTAAATTCAGCGGGACTTTTGGGCATGAGTCTGCTTTTAATTGGGACGTCTGGCGCCTATTTCACGCAGCTCATGACGCGTTTCATGACCCAGCATTTTGACTTGCAGTACGCCACTGAACCCTTTAGCACGGAAGTCTTTTTAGGGTTTTTTAATGCGGTCATGCAGCAACTACTCTGGATTTTACTCCCCTTTATGGGGGCGATGATGCTGGCGGGATTGGGCATTAATTTTCTACAAGTCAAAGCCCTGTTTACCACCAAGCCTTTGGAACCGAATTTGGCCAAATTAAA
>JBIJBR010000108.1:0-5662 GCA_044345135.1 Vampirovibrionales bacterium | reverse complement strand
TAACGCGCTTGTATCACCATGCGGTGAGCTCAGCATTTGAAGATTGGGGGATAGAAAAATCGAGTATACGCGCTCTCGCCAATCATGGGCAAACCTTGTATCATCATGCTTATCCCACTCAAGTAAGCCAAGCAAGGCAAAGGGGCCAACAGCTCACCTTACAAGTAGGGGATCCCTCCTATTTAGCGGAATCTCTTGGGATTCCTGTGATTACGGACTTTCGTCGAGGAGACACCGCCGTAGGGGGACAAGGGGCGCCGTTGCTTCCTTTTTACGATGCCTTGGCCTTTTCTGAAGAAAATAAAACCGTCATTGCCCATAACTTGGGGGGCATCAGTAATGTGACGGTCTTACCGGCGCAATCGTTGGGTATAGAGCCCTTTGCCTTTGATACAGGCCTTGCTAATTTGTGGATTGATCGGGCGATGAACACGTATTTTTCCAAGCCTTATGATGTAGAAGGCCACGTGGCATCTTCAGGAGAATGCCTTCCTGCTTTATTTGACGCCTTGGTGCATCACCCGTTTTATGACGAACCCCTCCCTAAATCGACAGGCCGAGACGCCTTTAGCGATGAGCGTTTATTTGATTTAGTCGAAACGTATGCGCCGTTAGAACCGAAAGCCTCCATTATAACGACCTTGACGCATGCCACCGCTTATACGATGGCACAGGCTTATCAACGCTGGATTTTTCCACAGGTCAAGCAGGTCGATGTCATTATTTTCAGTGGGGGTGGGGTAGAAAATACGTATTTATTGACTTTATTTCAAAGGTATTGGCAAGACTTAGGGCTAGGTCTTTTCCCTCAGCTTGAACGCCCTGAAAGGTATGGCGTTCCTAATAAAGCGAAAGAAGCTTTAGGCTTTGCGTATTTAGGGTGGGCCAAATGGCATGGTTTACCCAATACGCTGCCTGCGTGCACAGGAGCGAAACGTTATGTTTCCGCAGGCTTGATTTACACCCCTTTTAGCGCGTCAGTCTAAAGGCCCCTCTCGATTACAGCGCTTTGTTGAATTCAGGCGATTCAGGATTTTCAAATAAGGCATACAAAGCAAGGGGCGTGACAATATTCAAAATTTGAAAGATGGATTCTTGAAAAGCTAAATGTTGCAAGTCGACAGAATGTTCTAGTTTAGCAAGGTTAGCTTTTATTTTATCAGGGGCTATAATCGTTTCTATGAAAAAGCGATAAAAATTTAGGAGTTGTTTGGCCAAGTTTGTTTCTTTCATGTTGATGTGGAATAACTCATTATAGAGTTTAAAGTATTTATATTCAAACACAATAAATCCCAGTTCCGCGATCAAGGCGGGTAAAAGCGCGGCTTTGAACTGAGCATTTTTCTTTTCCTGCTCGAGTTGTTTCGCATTCGCTAAAGAACGCTTACCCGCTAAAACATCTGGACGACGGGCGGCTGCCTTTTCAGGGTGATAAAATAAGGCATCCCAAATCGGTTTAAATAATCCAATTACGGGGATAGAGGCCAAGCCTGCCGCCCACATTTTACTGTGGTGAATTTCGGTATTCTCAGAGCGTGTGAAGGGAGCGAGGGAACTTGAAGTGGGAGCGGAAGAATTGGATGCTGGACGAGGGGTCCGATACTCACGCGAAGTAGGCGAAGCGTTTATAGAGGGGATAGTCATCGACATATTTCAATAAAACTCCAAACGATTAGTAGAAAATTGAAAGCGAGAGTTATGAGGACAAAACCCAAAAAAGAAATAAAACTGCGTTGATTTGAACGCTATTGTTTAGGCCAAAGGAAAAAGAAAACCCCTAACAGGATGCAAGGGGTTTAGTGGTGCCACCTGCCGGAATCGAACCAGCGACACGGGGATTTTCAGTCCCCTGCTCTACCGACTGAGCTAAGGTGGCCTATGTATGTAGACAAGTACATCTTCTGTTAAACATAATGCCTTGTCAACGTGGAGTAGGCCATCTATTTTTTAACATCACTTAAAATCACACTCCATTCACGACGTTAAACGACAGAATCCCCTGCTTTTAGAGGAGAAAACCTTATGCTTTCTCTATGCTTGTGCTATAGTCATGACTAGTCGTACACGTTCATTATTTCCAGCGTAAAGGTTTTATGTTTATGAATGCTAAGTCTTCTATTGTCAAGGTTTATCGGTTTGGGACCTCTGGGTATCGGCATGATGCCGATGAGGCCTTTAATGTAGAGGTGGTCAAGCAAATTACTCACGCCATTGCGGATGCTTTAATTCAATCCATGCATGCCGCACACGTGGCCAAGCCTATTTTAGTGGGTGGAGATACGCGTGAAAAAACAAAAATGGCGATCCCCGTGATTATTGAAGTCTTACTGGCCAAAGGGTTGGATGTTTATGAAGTGCAAGGGGATGTCCCCACACCTATTTTGGCGTATACGGCGGCTCATTTGGATACCTTGGCGGGCAACGGCGTCGGTTCAGCAGGCGCGATTTTAATGACCGCGAGTCATAATCCTTGGAATTATGGGGGCTATAACTTTTTAACGGCAGAAGGGGCGGTGGCGTCCTCCGCGTTAAGCCAGCAGTTTGAAGCCTTGCAAGAAAATCCCTTAAACCTAACCTTAAATCGCGACGCCTTAGGGGTAGATCCGACGCCTCGTGTTTTCCATATCTTACCCTATGAATCTTACTTAGAACACCTGCGGGATGTCATTCAAATTGATGTTGCTGCCCTTGCGGAAGCGAATCTCCATGTGGCGTATGACCCTTTATATGCCACAGGACGCTATTATTTCCCCAAATTATTAGAAGATTTAGGTATTGAACAAGTCAAAGTCATTCACGGAGAAGATGAACGCCCTGAAGGCTATACGGGTGAGCCTGAACCTTCTGCTGAAAATCTAGAGGCGTTGTCTCAAGTGATTCGACAGTGGCAAAGACAAGTGCCTGAAGCGCTCATGGTGGGCTTTTCTAATGACGGAGATGCCGATCGTTTTGGCGTCTTAGACGAAAAAGGTCAGTTTCTACATCCCAATACCATTTTACGTTTAATTGCTTATCTCATGGTGCATCATCGTCAGGCGCAGGGAGCCTTGGTACGTTCACAAGCCACGACCCACGCCTTAGATGAAATGGTGAAGCCCTATGGCATTGACGTCATTCAAACGCCAGTGGGTTATAAATACATTGCAGAAGTCTTTATTGAACATGACGCGACCCCAAGTCAGGCTCCGATTATATTGGGCGGTGAAAGTAGTGGCGGCTTGAGTATTTTACACCACATTCCTGAAAAGGATGGCTTGCTTGCCAATTTATTGATTGCCGAGCTCATCGCCAAAGAAAAACAACCCCTCTCTGCTATCGTTGAAAAAGTGGAAGCCTTAAGTCCGCATCACTTCATTTTTACCGAATGGTCTATTCAAACGGAATTAAAGACACAGATTTTAAATCAAGCGCATAGTCTCTTCTCAGAAGGGGGGAGCCTTGGCCCTAATTTGGTGGTGGATGTGCCACGTTCTCAATCGGAAGCACAAGCCTTAACACGGGTGTTTCATACGCAAGACGGCATTAAGCTCTATTTAAGTGATGGAAGCTGGGTATTGGTCCGTGCCAGTGGGACGGAACCTTTGGTGCGTGTCTATTTAGAAGTGCAGGATGCGGACAAAATAAAGCTTCAACGTAAGCAAGAAGATTTGGAAGCCTTTTGGACGGCCTATTTTGAAAATTTAGGCATTGCGCCTGAATCCATTAAGCGAAAAGCCTAATGGAAAGAGAAAGCGCTACGTTGATTGTCTTTTATGATGATACCTGTGGCCTATGCCAGCGAAGTCGCCTTTTCTTTCAACGATGGACCCGCCGACCAAGTCCCTTTCGCTTTGTGGGGATTCATAGTACAGACTGTTCCCCTTACCTTGAAAGACTAGGCTTGAATACAGAGGCGATGCTCCAGTCCATGCATGTCTTCAATACAGCAAGTGGTCGTCTAGACGTGGCGGAAGACGCCGTCGCCGTTTGCTTAGAAGCCTGTATTTGGCCATGGTCATGGGTGGGCTTATGTCTAGGATTTTCGCTACTTAAACCCCTCAGTCAGCCGATGTATCAGTGGGTGGCACGGCGACGTCACCAATTTTTGCCTCCCTTATAAAGACACGTACTTTTTCGGCATCTTTGAATCCCGTTTCAGGGTCTTCAAGGCCACTGGCGACATCAAGCCCCGTCACCTGAAAACGACTTAAAACGAGCGGTATTTTTTCAGTACGAAGCTTCCCCGCTAAAAAAACGGGCACACCCAAGTCCTGACACGTCTTTAAAATAGGGGCGAGTGCTAAGCTTTCCCAGGGAATCTCTTGCTTAAATGATTTAGGGGCATCCAATAAAAAGGACTCCACATAAGGGGCATAAGCCTTGATACAGGCGAGGGGAGGAAGCTCTAACAAATTAAAGACCTTCCACAAGGTGGCTTTATTTTTAAGCGCTTGATTGAATACCATAACGTCTTGAAGCGATTCTGTGCCATGAAGCTGAACAATAGAAACCCCCGATGCCTGAATGTCGTTCTGTATCTGAGAAAGAGGGGGATTCTGATACACCGCTACCACTTGGCTGTGAGGAAAAGCCCGCGTATCTTTAACCACTTGCTCTAAAAAAGAAAGGGGCTGAAAGCGAGGGGTGCCTTCTACACGAATCACTCCCACGTAGTCCGCCCCTGCCTCTAGGCAGAGGTCTACATCTTCTAAACGTCGTATACCACAGCACTTAACAGCTACCACGATTGGTGAGTCGCCGATGTGTTGGAAGCGGATTTCAATGCGTGTTCATGGGTTAAAATAGACGCCACCGCGAAGCGAAGCAAGTCTTCAGGGATGAATACTTGTGTATTTTCAGTAGACGGCTTGATTTCGATAGTGCTTGTCGTCTCGCCTGAAAGAGCAAACGCAACATGATGAGAAAGATTTAAAGAACCTTCTATGTCCACAACCCCAGAATCTTCAAGCTCCTTAAACAAATCCGAAAGCGCTTTATTTTTTTCTCTCAAAACAGGGGGAAACGCCACTTGAAGCAGTTTGAGGGGATTAGGGAAGTGAAAAGACACCCATGGAGTAGGTTCTATCCGTTTGGCATCAAACTGTAAATAGGTATTGAGTTCAGAAGGCGTAATGGGAGTAAAAAAAGCTTGATTGGCCAAGTAAATCCCATGCTCAGAAGGGTAAAAGCGCCAAGGATTAATGAGCGCTGGTAAACCTAAACCCTCATTTAATTTCAAAAGCGTGTTCTGGTCTTTCCATAGCACGCGATCAATCACGTGCTTACTAGAAACCGTTTTCCCTTTTAAGACGATGTCATTGAGAGAACCCCCTTCGCCTAAATGTTTCACAAGCGCTTTTAAAGTTTTTTGCTTGTCAGAGGTAGGTTCTAAAACAACGGCACGCTGTCCTTTGTCATTCACCAAAAAGAAGCTTCGTTTGGAGAATAATCCAAGAATATCTTTTTCAAGATTCAGGTGAAACAATGACAAAACGGGGTTCAACATTTTAAGTTGATTTTGCTTGTCTTGGGCAAGATTGTCGATGACACCCTTTTTAAGCATGCGATCAATGTTTTGAATACTGATGTAATTCACGTTGGACGCGACGTTCAAGTGAGGACGTTCCCCCCCTTTAAAGAGGTATTCTAAGGTGGCAAGGTCTACAGGTTTTTTATGAGCATC
>JBIJBR010000181.1:0-3862 GCA_044345135.1 Vampirovibrionales bacterium | reverse complement strand
CGAAAGTCACGACGACGCCATTCAACGTGAACTGTGGGAAGAAACAGGTTATGAAAGTACACAATGGACCTCCTATGGCTTTATCTATACTGCCCCAGGCTTTTGCAATGAACGAATTTACCTCTACAAAGCGGAACAATGTACACTTTCCCCCCTCAAGCCTCCCCTCATAGAAGATGAAGCCCTTCGTATAGAAGCCTTTACCCCTGAAGCCTTCAAGCAGATGCTCCATGCTCAAGAGATTAAAGATGCCAAAACTTTAGCCTTATGGGCTTTTTTATAAACACGCTGCCCGCCGTCTCAGACTCGACAAAAGCAGGTCCATCCGCTACACTAAGGCTGGGACTGCGTTGTATTGTAGTAAAAAAGGAAATTGGCTCATGTTTAACTGGATTGAATCACACGGTAGAACTGCCTTATTGGGAGTTATTTTGGCCTCCGTTTTAATCGGCGCGAGTATTTTGGCCGGGGGATTGGTACAGTTTAAAAAGCTCGAGCAGTCTCAACTGGGGGTAACAGGTTATGCTGAAAAACAAGTCAAGTCAGACGTCGCGGAATGGAGCATGACCGTCACGGCCTTTGACGCCAACAAGACCAGCGGATACAACCGTCTCAATCAAGACTTAGACACGCTCAAAAAAATGTTGATGACCAACGGCATTACCCCAAAAGATATTCATGAAAATGTCCTCTATGTGAGCACGTCTTATAAGAAGAACTACAATGGTTACGATACCGCTGAAGTTAACGGCTACAACTTAAGTAAAGTCTTGACGATTCGCACCACTCAAATTGCTAGCATCGTTGCCATTGGCAAGAAGCTCGAAGGCTTAATTGGAAAAGGGTTAAGCATAGACGTGGCTCAGCCTCAATATTTTTATAGTCAGTTAGATCGCTTGAAACTCGAACTCATTGCACAAGCGACTAAAAATGCAAAAGAACGTGCCAAGACCATGGTTGCCGTAACAGGTGATCACATCGGCAATTTACTAAAGGCTTCCAGCGGTGTATTTCAAATTACAGCCCCCAACAGTACGGAAGTGAGTGATTATGGTCAATATGACACCAGCACCATCGACAAAAAAATAACCAGTGTCGTGAATGTCACCTTCGCCATTAACTAAATCACCCCCTCACAACCTTTAATAAACCTTTAATAAACCTTTAATAAGGGCTTCTTTCATCCAGAAGCCCTTAATTTTTATGCTGAAATGTAACAGAGTGTTACCGAAAAACAATTGTTCTGGTAGCGTTTCCTTTATTAAAGCACATAGACTTCGACATCGATTTATTAAAACAGACGACTTTATCATTTAAAACAGAGAGAATCATAAGGACTTTATTTAACCATGAGCATCAATCCACAACAATATCCACAACAACAGTATGCCGTTCCTCCGCAATCTGCATACCCAGGGTCTCTTCCTCCTTCTTCGAGTTACGTCAATGTTTCAGCCAGCTTACAGTTGCCTCAAAACATTAGCCGTGTAGCCTCCGCCTTGTCTCGTGACTTAGCTGGACAAATCGCACTCTTCACGGGTAACCCCGGCTTATACGGGACCGAATATTCACAATCTTCCATTATTGGAGCTGCCATTACACCTGGATTTTCACTAAGTTCTTGGGGAACCCCTGAACAAGGTGGACTCGCCAGCAACCCCAGTACCGCAAGTTTTCCTGGATTTTTCCAGCCTATTTCGACTTTCCCTTCTTTACGTGGTGATAGTGGATCAGGCTATTATGGCTCTCAAGACCCTCGCTACATTCCACAAGGTTGGGGTGTGGGATCCAGTAGTCAGTATTCACAACAACCTTACAATCAAGGTGGCTACGGCATGGATCCCTACGCTCAGTATGGCTACGGACAAATGGGTGGTTACAATCAAGGTGGCTACGGCATGGATCCCTATGCTCAGTATGGCTACGGACAAATGGGTGGCTACAATCAAGGTGGCTACGGCATGGATCCCTACGGGCAGTCTGGCTACGGACAAATGGGTGGCTACAATCAAGGTGGCTACGGCGGTGCTTACGCCCCCATGGGTGGCTACAACCAAGGCGCCTACTAGAACAAGGTTCCCACAACTAAATAGACCCTTTGTACAATTCAATATTCACATAAAAAACCGACCCTGTGCTCTCCTCCGGGGTCGTTTTTTTATGTTCGTCTATTTCGAATCACGGCGACGCTGTACAGTCAATCGCAGCTTTAAATAAAGCCCCCGCAAGCATCCCTTGTAAGGCGTCTTCCACCTCGCCTAATGGATAAGTGGTCGTAATCAAAGGGCGAGGATCCACTTGGCCCATTGACAAGTATTCAAAGGCCTTTTTCACTTCCACAGGGGTATGATGAAACAAACTATATAAAGTAATTTCATCGTAATGCAAGCGTTCTGTAGAAAGCGTTACGGTAGAGCCACTCGCACAGCCTGCAAAGCAATGGACTTTTCCTCCACGACGGCTTAAAGCCACCGCCTTTTCCCATGTTTCAGGTAAACCGACGGCTTCAATCACGACGTCCCACCCTCGGCCATTTGGGCTAAAACGTTGCCGAAAATCCTCGGGGTGTAAACCCTCCGCGATCGAAACAGACGCCACGGCGCCTCCAAAAGATTCCGCCATTTTGAGTTTTAGATCAGTACGGGCCACGGCCGTCACCTTGGCTCCTGCCAGTGTGGCCACTTTGACAATCAACTGACCAATAGGGCCTAAACCCAAGACCAAGACCTCATCTCCCGCCTGAACCCCCACCCCACGTACCGCACGAATGGCCACAGCCAAAGGTTCTGTAAAGGCGGCCACCTCAAAAGGTAAGGCCTCTGGAATTTTATACGTGTTATAACGCACAATACGTTCAGGAATAATCATATATTCTGCATAGGCACCATTCAAAAGCTTTAAGTGTTCGCAAAGATTCCATTGCCCTTTTTGACAATAAAAGCAGTCATAGCAAGGGGCAGAATTAGCAGAAACCACTCGGTCTCCTACCTGCCAAGCTTCTATCCCTTCGCCAAGTTCCGTCACCACCCCTGCAAATTCATGCCCAAAAGGACTCGGCAATGTCCCCAATAAAACAGGGTGACCCCGCCGATAACATTTCAAGTCCGTCCCACAGGTCAAGGCACGATGTACCTTCACCAATAATTCCCCTGCTTGAGGGGAAGGACGTAAGACCTTTTCATAGCGAATATCCAAAGGAGCGTGAAACATCATGGCATTCATTGTATTCAAAAGCCTGAACTCCCGCGTGATTTGGAGAAAATTTAGCGCACCCACACACCTTTTAAAAAAAGGGCTAGACGGTCGCTCCTCCATCAATGGTGATGACTTCACCTTGCATATAGGTGTTACGATCAGAAGCTAGAAAAACGGCGAATTCGGCCAAATCGGCAGGATTACCCAATCGCCCCTTGGGCACCCAATCGGTATAAATACCCAATAATTTTTCAGGCAAGGAATGTCCTAAATCCGTATTAAACATCCCTGCGGCAATGGCATTCACCGTAATACCAAAGCCCACCGATTCACGAGCCAAACCTTTAGTAAACCCAATCACCGCCGCCTTGGACGTTGAATAATGCACCGAAGTCGGCATACAACGTTGTGCGGCAATCGAGGTGATATTAACAATACTGCCTCGTCGTTGCTTCATCATCTGTTTTAAAACGGGCTTGGTCATGTAATAAAGACCATTCACGTTGGTATCAATAATGCTATGCCAAGACGCCTCGGTCGTGGTGACAAAATTATCAGCCTTATTGATTGCCGCATTATTGATGAGGATGTCAATGCCACCCCATTCAGCCGTTAAAGTTTTAACCATATCCTTAATACCGTCACGATCAGTAACAGATAGATCGGA
>JBIJBR010000007.1:0-19546 GCA_044345135.1 Vampirovibrionales bacterium | reverse complement strand
AGGAGTAAAAGGAACACTTGTACTCCCCAAGAGTAAATCTTCCATGTGGTCTAAAATTTTAACAAAGTTACTCATTAGGGCATTCTCCTATAGGGAAGTGGGGATAAGGGGATGAAGACAGGCTAAAATAGTTGAGCAAGAGCAGTGGCGACATGGGGAGAGACATAAGCATCCACATTTTCGCCGTGACTGGCCAATTCACGAACCATACGGGAAGACAAAAACTGATATTCCAATGAAGGCATCATGAAGCACGTATCGAGTTGTGGATTAATTTTGGCATTCGTTTGGTACATGGAACATTCATATTCAAAGTCTGAAATCACTCTCAAGCCTCGAATCAAACAATCTGCCCCTAACGATTTGGCAAAATGAACCGTCAATCCTGTAAAGGTAGACACCCTTACATTTTGAAGCCCCATTGCAACGATACTCGATTCAAGCATGGCCACGCGGGCTTCAGGTGTGAATAAACTATTAGGCTTTGCTGGATTATGAGCCACTGCAATTTCCAAGGTATCAAACAAGCTTGCACCGCGACGTATCAGATCTTCATGACCTTTTGTGACGGGATCAAAACTACCTGGGTAAACGGCAACAGTCATTAAGCATCACCATATAAATTACTACACATTTGATTATACTACAAGATTTATTGAGGAGACAAGCCCTTCTCTCAAGGTCTCTTGAAAACTAATCCAAAGGTGTAGTTAATTCTCTCGTCTAAAAACAGAAAAGCCCTTTTTATGGCGATTTAAGCGTTTAATACGAGAGCAAAATCATTCCCTAAAGCAAGGCAAATTGTAACAGAATATTGCAAAAACGCAATAAAAACGCCGCCCGAGGTTTTATTGCTCATGGAACCTCTTTTTCCTGTAAGTAAAAGGGTAAACACTTAAACTCGCTTCACGCTCTCCGTTTGTCTATACCAACACACGTCATCAATACGAAATGGAATCTTTCTTATGATTTTAGGGATTTCTGCGATTGGTTCAGGAACTTTACCGCCCCCTGTCGGCGCGTATTATCAAAGAAAAGCGCCCCCGCAAGGACAAGCAAATCCGTCTATTCCTTCTTTATTAGGAGGCGTTAATAGCCCTTCGACTTTTCAACAGGCCCCTGGCTTTAATTTCGGACAAAATCCAGCGTCTAACACGACCGATGGAGCCAGTTTTAATCAGCCCAACTTTATTCCCACGCATACCTTTGCCATGTGGAATCAAGAATTTTATGGAAATCCCCTTTCACAGGATCCTAAAACCTTTGTCAATGCCGCAGGTGAAACGGCGGATGAAAATACACGGGAAGGGGTCATGGCCCATGAGCTCGCGCATTTTACGGTCGCCCAAGAATATGGTATTCCCACAGGCCCCCCAGTGGTTGAAATGGGGGGACCCAATGGCTTACCCAAAGGGGGGCATGTCAGCTTACAAACGGCTTCGTTTGATCCCAATCGTGTCAAAATAGAAGGCCAAGACTATGTAGATAGGTTTCGTCGTTCCATGGGGGAAGGCTTGATTGCATCTGCCAAAGCCCCTGAAGAACAAATTCAAGCCCATGGTCATGTGGCGGGATTAAATACGGAAGGCTATGGTGAATTGTCGCAGGCGGACCGTAACATTATCGCCCAAGGGTATCAAAATTTAGCCACCGTCGATGCCTTTGAAAGAACGCCTGAAGGACAATTTGCCAAAAATCTAAAACACAACCCTTCTGCTCTGCAAGCACAAAATAGAGCACTCATGGCACAGCATCCTGATTTAATGACGGCCTTTGTTCAGGGGCAGATCTCCGCTTAAGTGATGAATCCCTTATGTGTAGGATGCAAAAAACCGACCAAACATTGCTATAGTAAGGCAGTTGCCTGATGTCTAAAAAGGAATGTGCCATGCTCAAGGTTCAATGGCTAGAAGAAAGTCACCGCGGTGTTTTTGCACCCTTGTATCAAGATTTTTGCGACCATGCCATCACCGCTTACCGTTGGCCTCAAGCCCCTTTAGCACTCGACGCGCTGTATGCCCAATGCCACGTTCAACACTTAGGCGTTTTATTGCTTTATCAAGAAGCACAGTGCATCGGTTTTTGGCTCTATGCGTTTCCTCCTCA
Organism: Vampirovibrionales bacterium; assembly: GCA_044345135.1. Classification (GTDB taxonomy): domain Bacteria; phylum Cyanobacteriota; class Vampirovibrionia; order Vampirovibrionales; family JAJTHC01; genus JAJTHC01. The sequence continues at coordinate 17,440 of JBIJBR010000007.1, read as the reverse complement.
TGGTGCCTTGGAACTTTCAGCGTTTTATTTACTCCCGACGCTTCAGATCACAGTAGCCTTAGTGCAAGACGCCTTTCAATTGGCCTTTCAGGCATGGGCAACACTGCCTCAATGGCAGGACTTTAGTTTTGGAATCTATGGCGTTCAAAGCACATGGGGCCCATTTTTAGACGCCTGCCCTGTGGAAGGATGCACCCCCATTGCACTGGCTCAACAACATATTTTACAACGTCGCATTTGCTTAGCAGATGCCACTGACATTTTAAAACGACCGAAAGCCCCCCGCTTTCCCTATAGTATTCAAGCGTGGAAGCCAAAGTATCAAGCAGGACTCGCCCCTGCGCTTGCGGCAGCCTTTCAAAATGAACCCGATGCCTTGTGGGATGCTCGCTTTCGAGATGAAATCGGCGCCCAATCGCTTTTGCAACTCATTGAAACCCATGCCTTTGGGCGCCACTTTGCCCCCTTAAGTTATGTGGCCTTAAATGAAGCACGAAAACCCTATCCCGTCGGGGCCATTTTCTTATTACAGGTAGAAGAGGACGTGGTCAATATCCCTTTGCTTTTTATTCACCCTGAACACCAAGGAAAAGGATTAGGACGCGCCCTCATGCTCCACCTGATGCAAGCGAGTATCAAGGCCGTTCAAGCCAAGCAGCTCAAGGCCACGTTCATCAATGTCACCACCAACCCTGTACAAGCCACTGCCTTAAAGGTGTATAAGGCCCTCGATTTTGTCTGTCAAGACGAAGGTTTTCATGCCTATACATCTAGAAAATCGTGAAGACCTATCCCTACGCGAAAGTGATTGGTTCCCGAAAAAGCCGTCGACTCTGTATTAAGAAGATCCTTATTGTTCGTGCAAAAACCCACCCGCACAAACCATTTCAACCGTTTTCATCAAAAAAACGCGTCCTGCGGAAGCTTGATGAATCAATTCTTCTTCTCCTCCCAAATGAGGAATTCGAATAATAGCAGGCGCCAACGGATCAGGAGGAATATACAGACTCGCCAATTCAAAAGGCAGTAAGTCCGTAAAATCAAAGGTCTCATAACTGTGCGCCAAATCGTGGAAATCCCCTCTTATGGCGAGAATTCGGCCTGTAAATAAAGGGTCCTTCCCCGCACGCACCATGGCGAGTGGTTTATGATTGCCTCGACTGGTAAAGCTTAAGCAATGCCATAAAATATTCAGCACTCCGAGTGAACAATCGGGATCGACTTCAGAATAAATACGGTGCGTTTCCATGTCTCGACTTTTAAAGTTGGATTTGAAAGACGAGCAGACCACCTCCAAATCATTCAAGAGGTCCGCAAAAATGGCTTTTGTATTCTCCATGGCACGTTCGTGTAAACTGGATTGGTGCGTCATATGCCCTGCCAGTAGTCCGATGCGCTTGGCCAATTCTTGCTTCATTCGCTCTTCAGGGCTTAAGTCTGGAGCAGGGCTAGGAACCTGAGGCATACTCACGCCATGACGAGTAGGTGAAGCCCCTGATTTAAGTTCTATATGGGTAGGAACCAACACTGAGGAACGACGAGGCATCGGCATTTCAGACGAAGAATGAGCATCAGACACAGGAGGGCACTCCATACAAATTTAGTAGATTTAATAAAGGGTTCAATGAAGAAAAAGGGCATAAGAAATGTTCAAATAAGGGAAGACACACAGGCGCTTTCTATAAAAACCGTATTTCTAGGGCCTCTCTTTATTTTAAGGCACTTAATTGCTTAATCATAAGCCCATCATCCTGAGGCATCTCGTCAAACAAGACATTTTTCTTCTCTTACAAGACCTAGTATAGCATTGAAATGCCTTTCGTAAAAGTGAAAGGTAAACAGGTGGGGAATCTCCTCCAAAAGGAGGACTTCTCGACCTTGATGCTTAGGTTCATTTTTGTATCCTCAGATTCATGTTATACTTTACAAAGTTAAATACTTGATCTTGTAAAAAAGATGCACCGTGGGTTGAATTTCAAAGGCACTTAAACGACTTTGAAATCGAGGATAAAGGAGAGTTTTATCTGTGAGATTATTTTGTGTTTTGGTCTGCTTGATGCTCAGCCTCTTCAGTGTCGTCACTCCTTCCGTATCCGCTTCTGAATTAAGACAGTTGTCGCCCATCGTACATGAACCGCCTGTAGGAGGCTATGTGTTTACGGCATTGGCGCCTTTGCCTCGTGATTTTCGTGAAACGGCATTAAGCCCTACCCCCATTCTGCAAGAGTCTGCCCAAACCGCCCAAACACAAGGCGTACCCCTACCAAATACCCGCTTTGAACTCAAAAAAAAACCTTAGCCCAAGGTAGCAGTACATTGCTACTCATCCATTCCACTGAAGCTAAGTATGAGAAAACCGATACGTTTAAAGTGTTGTGGGGAAAACAAAATTTAAAGGCCTATCGATGGGAAAAGACAGGCCAATCAAGCACGTGGGGTGTCTTGATTGCGGCAGATCCCCTAGCCCCTGCTGGTGATGCGCCTCTAAGTGTGTGGGATGCGTCAGGGGAATGCCTGGCCCGTTGGACGCTTTCGATCATCAAAACGGCTTTCCCCACCCAAGCCATTAGAACCTCTAAACAAACGGCGGCTTTAAAGCCCGAAGCAGGAGAATTAGAAACCGTTGAGCGCTTAAAGCAATTAAAAACCCCGTATCGATATTGGAAAAATCCGCTACAGTTTAAAGCACCCGTTCCGCAATGTGTAAACTCTCCTTTTGGCGTGAAACGTATGGTCAATGGGATTTTTACGGGAAATTATCATAAAGGCTTAGATCAAAAAGCACCACAGGGGCAATGGATTAGCGCCCCTGAAGCGGGACACATTTTTATTGCCCAAGCCTTCGCCCTCCATGGAGGAACTGTCGGCATTAATCACGGCCAAGGCGTCACCAGCATTTATATCCACATGAGCCAAATCGGGGTGCGGGTCGGTCAAGTGGTGCAAAAAGGGGCTCACCTAGGACAAGTGGGGGCCACAGGTTTTGCGACAGGGCCTCATTTACATTGGGGGGCCTTTATTCAAGGGGTCGCGGTGGACCCTAGCGCCTTTACGTCGTCGCTACAGCCGTGTGGGGCCTAAGGTCAAATGCTTAGAAACTATTTTCCCTAAAGCATCCAAAAAAAACCCTCAATCTATATTGAGGGGACGAATTAAGAGAGAGAGAAATAATAATTTCAAACTCTACTGTATACCTATTGATATAAAATTGCAAGTGATAAAACCCAAACATAAAGTTCTGTAACAATCTGTTATACCAGAGGGTTCACAAGGATTTCGCTAAGTTTCATCCCTCCCCTCAAAATGAGGAGAGGGATGAGGGTGTGCTTCAGCGTTTCAAGATAAAAATCGTAAATTTTTTGAAACGATATTCTGTTTATGCCGTGGTCGGTGCAGAATCAATGACTCGCGTAGATTTCGAGCGGGAACTCGCGGCCTTACGTTTTGTACTTTTAATGTAAATCACGCGTGGGTGGTCCGAAGCATCAGAACGATCTGAACGTCGTTCCAGTTGGGCAATACGTTCTTTAAGCGCTTGAATTTTGGCGGCACTGCTGGTTTCTTTGTCCTTCGAATCCGCCAAGCGGTTAAACATCCGCTCTTCACTGGATTTGTCCGACGAATGCGTAATGGTCTGTAAGACAGGCGGAACCAACTGTGTTAAAAGCGTCCCTAAAAAACTACGTTCTTGGGTTTTATTTAAAAAGTCAAGCTGGCGCTTTTGACTTTCATTTTCAAAGGCGAGTTGACGACTTTGACTTCGGTCATCCGCATCAATACCTCTAATATCTTTGCGTTCCGCAAAATCCAGTTGGCGAATTTCACTGCGGTCCTGAAACTGAAAATTTAAATGGTCGCGTTTTAAATCAATTTCCGCCAAGGGAACGGCATTTTGGGCCTTATAATAGGCCACCGTAGGATCTTCTAATCGACCATGAAGGGCGTGGGGCGTATTATAGTAACCCCCTACTCCATAGGTGGCTGCCCCATATCCACTGGATAAATAAGGCGCATAAGGTAAAAGGCCTCCTGCGTAAGCAGCCGTAGGGTAATAAGGGCGTAGACCATTTGGATAATAAGGGGTATTCCAAGACTCATCCAGCGCAGGGGTAGACGCAAAAGAATGAAATCCGTTATAAATAGGGTTCGCAGAAGCACCATAAGGGGATTGAAAAGAAGGGAAAGGCATGGGTATAAACTCCTAAGGTCAAAAAGGAAAGTAAAGGGAGAGAAAAGATCAGTATCAATACGGTCATGGGCAAATAGGGAAAAGGTATATTCAAAAGCGTCACGGTGGGTTGGGTCGAAAAACTGTCGGGAAATGTCAAAAAGTATTGAACTGTAATTATATAAAAACAATTTTAAATCACCTTTGTGCTAGTGGTAGAATAAATATATACCCGTTCTGTAACATTTTGTAATAATGGAGTTTTTATGCAGGCATTTCCCCGTTCTAAAGCCCTTCAGTTTTTTAAAAATGCGTTGGTGCAAGGGGCATTTGGGCACGCGTATTTACTCACAGGGCAGGACACCCAACATCAATATGACATCGCTTTATACTTGGCACAGCTCTTAAATTGTGAAGCCCCTGTCAGCTCGCCCTCCACAGGTGAACAAGACCCGTGCCATCACTGTCGGCCGTGTAAATGGATTTTAGCGGCGGCTCACCCCATTGTCAAAACCATCAGTCGCCTAAGTTTTGAAGATGAAGACTCGTTAAGAAGTAAAAAAGATAAAAACGCCGAACGTAAGCAAATTTCCACACAACAAGTTAAAAGTTTACAGCACTATTTAAGTAAACAAGCAGCGCAAGACGAGCATCGAGTCATTATTTTTACAGATGCCCAAAAAGTACCCCTGTCTTCACACTCAAAAACACAGGGGATTTACCCCGTGCCATATGAATGGTCTAGCGAACCTAAAAATGAAAAATATACGTTAGCGTGGCAACCGCTTACACGTCAAATTTTTTCAGATGCCGCCGCCAATCGTTTTTTAAAAAATTTGGAAGAACCCCCTGAACGAACCCACTACTTTTTTCTAACACGGCATGTGGAAAGCTTACTCCCAACGATTGTCTCTCGATGCCAAGTGGTCTACATCCCCCCTCCTCTTCATGCCTTGCCTCACACCGATAAAACCCTACCTGAAGGCCTAAGCACATGGATGGAAAAGGCCTTCTCCCCTTTTCACGCTTTGGAGGTCCTTCCCTTGCTTCAGTCTTTAGAAGCCGAATTTAAAGCCGAAAATATTCCCCCTATAGAAGGCGTACGTGCCTTAGAAGCTTATTTGAAACGGTCTCCTTTCAAAGTCGAAGCTACTCGCTATATCGCTTGGCAAAACGCCTTGGCTCAAGCGGAAAATGATTTAACACACACGTGTAATGTAAGTAATACGCTATGGTGTATGTTAGATAATTTAACTTAGCTTTCTTCGCTTTATGAAAAAATGATTAAGAATCCATATACCCGCTAGGGATGATATGCGTGGGACGACGCAAGGTTTGATCCACCCCACCCCCCTTCACTTGAACCACAATCGTATATGGCCACGCGTAAGACTTTGCCGCCGTCATGGTGGTAGGGTCTGTGACGATCGTACCACTGGGTAGCTCTACGACTTCCAACCAAACATTACACGTAAAAGGACTGGTATTATAACGATTGGCAGCGCCTGTACTGGCAGGATTCGAGACTTTTAATTGATAAGTGCTCCAATTGATATTCGCCATATTCGTCGTTGTATTTTTACGAATGTCCGCATTCGGATGATAATCCGTTAATAACTGAGCAGGGCCAATATTCTGAACGGTAGTGGTATCTGCAATCGTCGCTTGTACTTTTTTCATATAGGCGGGGTAAAGTTCTTGCGTTTCAAAGTCTTCCATCGTACCATATGCGGCTTCTCGAGCAGACATCCCAATGGCTTTTAAAGCCCCCGATTCCGTCATGGATTTAGTCGTTATGAGTCCAATCATCAACACTTGCCCTGAAAAAAGAAACATCAAACAAACGGTAAGGATCAAAATACTTGCGTCCTGTTTCACGTTGGGACATCTTTTTTTAAAAAATGTTAAAAAAGATTGTAAGACAGACACAAGCGTTACCTCATTCAGCTTAGACTCAAAGCAATGGTAAAAGGCCTAAAGCCTCTTATACCATTATATCAGTTTCGGTATGAAGCGCTTATTTCTGAAGGGACTTCCACCAAATGGTTACATTCCATTAAATTCTGATGGAGCATCATACGTGTATCCAGAACCGCTTCTGCTCCCTGAGAAAAACCGAATTCCGTTACCCTTAAATGTAAGGGGTAATCTTGAATTTCAGACGGTAATTGACGTACACATAGGGCGTCATACACGACACCTAAGGTCAACGGAAAAGTCGATGGTGCTTGCCTATGCCACGACTCCAGTTGAACATCATAATAGCCGCCCCCATAACCCAAGCGAAAACCCTGTGTGTCCATCATCAAACAAGGAACAAGGACCACATCGGGGGGAGTCGTCATTAACGGTTGGGTTGAAGTCGGTTCCCAAATACCGTAATGATTTTTACACCACCCCAACGGAGTAGGGACTTCAGTCGGTAAGGCCTGAATACGATGCCACGCCAAATGACGAAGACTCACGATACGAGGCGCATAAAGGGCATGGCCTGTTTCTAAAAGATATTCAAGCGTAGGCGTAATATCGATTTCATCCCCCATGGGGAGATAAATCGCCATGCTCAAAGGCCGTTGTCCTTGCAGTGGCTTCAACATGCCTAGTAGCGTCATTAAATGTTGATTAATGAGTCGGCCACATGCATGAACGTCACAATGATGCGCAAACGTCCCACGCCTGAATGAATTACGCCACGCTTTCGCCCATGAGCGCCATTGGCCCTTGGTATAATGAAAATACTCCCTTTGTGTTTTTTTCATACGTGAAATTATAACTTAAAAAGGGGTATTCTAAACGACCGTTGCTCTACTAAAACGAATAAGATGTCATATGAAACCATTCTTTTCGATGCTGACACGAAAAGGAGGCGGAAGCCTCCCTTCCAAAAAAACAGAAAAATACTCCGTTGCCTTGAGTATTGGTTCGCATGAAATTGAAGGAGCGGTCTTTCATCATGAACAAAATGCCGTGATTAAATCAGTCGTGCATAAGTTACCCGCAGGCTTAGTCGTTTCAGGGGGGGATGTCTTAAGCAATGCCCAAGCGCTCGGCGACTTATTCATGAGCATCATGCAAGATTTAGACGCGCCCACTCGAAAAGTACAGCTTAGTATTCCCTGTACCTTAATGCGCTTAATGGAAGTGCCTAAAATGGAGCAAGAAGAATATTACGTCTTTTTAGCCAGTGAAGCAGAACGATTTAGAGCCTTTGACAATACAGAAGCCGTGGTCGCTTTTCATGAATTACCTTCTGCCACCCATACGGCGAATCAACGCTTATTGTATACCGCTGTTCGTCGAGACAGTTTTTTACGGTATCGACAAGCCGCACAACTTGCGAAAATACAATTACTTTCCATCCACGTGGAACCCTTACAAATTTTAAGAGGGAGCTTCGCCAAAGGCGTCTTACACAGTCGCTTAAGCGAAGTAGAACACCCTGATACCCTATGCTGGGGGAGTATTCTACATGAATTTGATCGCTTACGCTTTTTAATTTGGCAAGGTAAAGAACTGATTGATATTCGAGAAGTCACGATGTCAGAGCAAATGCTCGCGAATCCCAATGAACAAGCCTTAGTCTTAAGTGATTTACTCATGGAACTTAAGCGTACGGTGGCGAATCTTAAAACGATAGAACCACAATTTTGGCTCACCCATCACTTAAATTATGTATTGTTACAACACTTACAACATGAAACGGGTAAAGCCTTTCAATGCTTTGAACTCCCCACTTCTATTCAAGTGGACCGTGCAGATCTAGGTATGGCGGTACTCGGGGGCTGTTTGACGGACGCTCATCCTGAACCCTATTTACTTAATTTTTTAGATAAAAAAGCCCCTTATCACAAAGAAAACATAAGCTTTTCTAGTCCCTTTGACGGCTTTACATGGTCCAATTTAGATGCCCTGAATTTTAGCCAACATGTCTTTGCCACGACCCTTTTACCGTTTGTGTTTGGGTCTATAGGGGTGGTCATGGTCGCTTGGATCACCTTAATGGTGGTGAATCAATACACCGAAAATGACACGACACAAACGAATGAAGCCAAAGCCTCATTAGAAGATAAGGTCGCTCAATTAAAGAGTCAAATTGATTATTATCAACAGGTGTACCGCTTGTCTGAAAAAGTGTTGTCTGTGGCGAATGCCTCTAAAAGCGTAAACATTCTGTTACTTGGTTTATTAAGTGACATTCAGCATTTGCCTGCATCTTTATGGTTTAACGAAGTAGGCTATGACAAGCAAATTTCGATTACAGGCAATGCCCTAAAACCTGAAGATATTTTAGAGCTAACACACCAGCTGGAACAGCGACGCTATGGGAGAGATTTCGTTTTACATTATATTCGTGAAGAAGACGTGGGCGATGACGCCCCCTTAATTTATAGTTTTATGCTCGGTGGGTTTTTAAATACAGAAGAGACGCCCATTGCCGATGAAATCCTTCCCCAAAAGACTAAGCCCGTAAAAGAACCTGAAACGTCTACCCGCAACGAAGCGTCACCGCCAGAAGAAAAAAATCCCTAAAAGTCTTTATTCAATACACTTATCTTAGTTCATTTCTTAGTTCATTTCTTAGTTCATTTTTATTTTTGTTTTCAATCCTCCTTCCCTTGTACGTATGCCCCCTTAGGAGAGCCTCCGTTTATGAAACTCAATCAACGAGAAGCCTTACTCTTAGGGGCATTATCTGCCGCCGTGGTTCTGATGGTGGGGTACCTATGGTTATTAACTCCCCAAATAAAGTCCTTACAGTGTCATAGCACAGACCAAAAAGCCACCCACGAAGAAGTCGAAGCACTCGCGTCTAAAAAACAAGAATTCACACAAACCTTAAGTCATTACAAAATCAAAAGTCAACAGAATAAAGAAAAAATTTCATTCACCTTTGAAGAGCAAGATTTAGAAAAACGAATGAAAGGCTTTATGCAGGTCTTAACTCATTTGGCCAACACCACAGGCAATGATTTAATTACCATTCAACCCTATGACGCCAATGCCGTTGGCCAACTTCGACAACGCCATCGGCAAGACACCGCGGAAGAAAACGTCGTTAACCAAGACGTGCCTGAAGCCTTACAACGATTTAAAGCGGTCAAAGAACCTGACTTACCCTTATACTCCACCGAAATGGAAATGAAAATACGGGGCTCATTTCCCCAGATTAAGAATTTCATTGAAGCCTTGACGAGTTATGATAAAGAACTCGTCAAAATCGAAACCTTGTATTTGAGCTATGAAGCCTTGGATGAGCGCAGTATGGCTGAATTCGAAGACAGCTCCCTTAAATCAAATCCAAGCAACCCAAATCGCCACTTAAGTAAGCCCCTACTCCTAATCACTCGTTTAAAGTTTTACCTTATGGAACCGACAGACAACGCCTTTAGTAAAGCCTTGGCAGAAGCGCAAGTCAAAGCACAGGCGGACGAAGAAGAGGCCTTGGAAGCGTCTAAAAAAAGCAAGAAGAAAAAAAAGAAAAAGAAAAAACGCCAAGAAAATGACTAGTCTACGCCAGTCTGTACAAGTCTGTAAAATCCTAAAGCTACAGGAAACTATTGTGAAGGCAATTCTATTTCTTTCACGGGTTCGCGGTGAATGGCCAATAAAGATTGCATTGCTACTGCAGACAATTTAGGAGGCATTCCTGGTGTTTTGGCAAATTGACGTAAAATATCCGCAGTACGGCGTAAATTACGCACCAAATCCCCTTGATCCATAGTCGTAGAAGCCATAATCGACTGCCAATCTGAGCCTTTAGCCCACATTTCTACAATACCACTGGCAATGGGATTAATCGAAAACGGCACTTCCACCTGATATTGTTGCTGTAGGCGAGAAACCCGTTCTGCAATACGCTGTAAACGACGCACACAAGAACCCACTGCTTTAGAACTACGGACAAAGGTTTGTACGTTTTCTCGCGTGGAATCATTCACAATGGCGGAAGCCACCGCGGCCAGTTCATTAAAAGTCAGGTCATCGAAGACTTCTTCTCGTAAGGCTTCGGCCACAAATAGTTCATTTTCTGTTCGGATATTCGCCGTCAACAAGCCCAAGCTGGTGGGTTTATGGTCGAGGTGCTGATCCGTTTTTTGAAGGTAGCCCGCTTCACTAAGCAGCTGATAAAGCTTTAGAAAGCTTTGCCAGTAGACGTCTCGTTTACTCTGTACTTGTTCGGTCAAACGATTCACTTGACGTTCGATTTTATCGACTTTTTCAACGGCTCTTCGATGAGACTTAAACACGTTGCAAGTGCTACAAGGTGCTTCTTCCACTTGATTAATCACGGCGAACAATTCATCTTCAACACGTTTAAGTTCTGCAAGCAGTTCGGGGGCGTCTCCAAATTTTTTGAGTTGTTTTTTCATCGTGGTTTTTTGACGGTTCAAGCGAGAAATACTTTCCCGTAATTCCAGTTGATCTTGAAACGCTTTTAAATCCAAGCCAAATTCACAAGGAAATTGATACGCTTGATCGAGCAAGGTTTTCCGTTCATGGAGTTCAATCGACAAGGGATTGGCGCGTCTGTCCATCGTAAACGCTCCAAAACTACGGTTCACAATACTTTCCGCCACACTCAGTGAATGCGTTTGCATCAAATTCAACACCATACTATACGTGGGGGTAAAGCGACTATTCAGAGCATCCGCATGAGAAGAGGCCAATTTACCCACTTCCGCAGCGGTATTAAAAGGGGTACGAACCGCAATGACATGCCCGATGGTGTCCATACCTCGTCGACCTGCACGCCCACTCATTTGCAAAAATTCGCTGGGATTCAGAAGACGATGCCCTTCATTGGTGCGTTTTGAAATCGCCGTAATCACAGTGGATCGAGCAGGCATATTGATGCCCGCAGCCAAAGTTTCCGTCGCAAAGACCACCTTCAACAAGTTTTTTTGAAAGAGTTGTTCGACCAACATTTTACTGGCAGGAAGTAAACCCGCATGGTGACAAGCCACCCCATTAATAAGACCCGTTTCAAATTCATGCGTCATTTCAAGGGTACTATTCTCTCTAAAAAATTGAATAAACGCCCGTGCTTGCTTACGCTCTTCAGCGTTGTTTAAAGGCACATGCGTCAGCTCTTTCATGCCCGTGTCGCAACCACGGCGACTAAAGGTAAAGAAAATAGCAGGCAACATGTCCCGTTCGACCATGTCATCAATCAAAGCCAAGGGCGAAAAGGCGCGGCCTCGGCGTTGGGGGTCTCGAATCACCTGTTCATTTTTAAGGTGATGATTCAAGCGTTTTTTACCGCCTTCCCCTTCTTCAAAGAGAGGGACGACTTCTCGACCCGTAAAATAATGAAAATGTAGCGGTACAGGACGAAACGTACTATACACCAAGCGCACATGAGGGTGGATTTTATCCATCCACGCGGTCAATTCATCCGCATTAGACACCGTGGCCGACAAGGCAATCATCTTGACATGAGGGGGACAATGAATAATGGACTCTTCCCAGACGGTGCCTCGATCGGCATCATTCATAAAATGGCATTCATCCAAGACCACATAACCCAAATCAGACAAAAGGGTACTGTCTTCATTCAAACCGTACAACATATTACGAAAGACTTCTGTGGTCATAACCACAATTTGTCCTTCACGATTGATGGAGGTATCCCCCGTAAGCAAACCTACGTTTTGCTCACCGAAACGTTCTTTTAAATCATGATATTTTTGATTCGACAAGGCTTTCAGGGGAGTCGTATAAAAAAGCTTTTGCCCGACATCCAACGCTTTAAGCGCCGCGAATTCAGCAATCACCGTTTTCCCTGCCCCCGTAGGCGCGCAGACCACCACCGAATCACCTTGGTGAATGTGTTCAATCGCCTCTTCTTGAAAATCATCAAGAGGAAAGGCCAACATTTCTCTATAAATGTTTAAAATATCAGTAGAAGGGGAAGGTATAGTGCTCAACGTATCGGCTCTTTCTGGCTTCAAGGAAAATAATTTAAAACCATCATACCTGAAACATAAAAATCGTGACGAAAGCCATCAAAGGCTCAAGACGGGACTCAGGATTTTTAATGACGTTTTAATCGCCTGTCTTTATGAACGATTTCTAAGAGGCTTTAACGTTGCAAATCAAAATAAGTGGCTTGCGTGACTTCAACCCCTGCAAGCGTCGTCGTACCGACAGCGCGTGGCGTCAAACGCCCGAGAGAATCTAAAGTCAGGTGGACAGACGCCGAATTGGGATCCGTCGCGCGAAACACCCCGTCAGGGTCAACAATAATAGGCTGATGAGAATTACTCCCCTCCAAAGTGGCATTCCCCGTGGAAAAATCAAAATAGCCATCCGTCCCTAAAGTTGTAGTAGGACTAGGCACGGGTCGCACCGCGACAACCGCACCACTGTTTAAACGATAACACGTAAAGCTAGTACTCCCGCAACTAATTTCACTGTCAGGCGTATAGCCATTTAAAGTCACCGTACTGGTCGTTGAAATCGTATCGACGGCGTCTAAAAATTGCATTACTTCCGTGATATGAGTCCCTGACTGAATCATCCCGCCTGAGGCAAGATATTGCGTATACCCCTTTTCTAATTCCAGCACGCCGTTTTGGGCAAGCTTATTGGCGGAAATCGCCTTGGCATCGGCCAATGCACGCAGGACCACCGTCATCAACAAACTGAGACCAATTAAAATAACCAAACTCACCAAGAGTTCAACCAAGGTTAAGGCATCGTGAGCAGAAGAATGGCGAGACTGTGACATGGAGGGCGACCTTCTTTTCAATAAAGCATTTAATTTTAACCGCGTGACACTCTCCGTATCGACGAAAAAAGGCGCAGCGTGACCCAATTTTATAAATTGTTACATAGTTTACATAGTAAAAGCTTTTTATTTTTTTATGTCGTCTCTATAATAGTAACAGTTTATTTTATAGTGATTTTTATCACCTCTCTCTATGATACCCCCTGAACACTTCCTACAACAGATTGGATTCCCCCGTGCACTTATTGCTTCGACAAAATTTGGTCAATAGATCCGTACCCCCCTCCCGCGTCCCCCCTGCCTTAAGAATGGGTACCGACAAGACAATCCCAATCCCAAGAACCCACTGTTCAAAACAAGGAAACACAAGAAACCTCAATTTTTTTATCGTACAATGTCAGGCTCATCAAGTAGTTTTACAACAGGACCTTAAAAGAGAGGAAAAAGAGCAAAAATATTTAAAATTAATGGAAAGCGCGGAAAAAAACATTATTCAGTTAACAGGTGTTTTGCACAGCATTGAGCGAGAACTCGAAACAGCAATAGACAAAACAGAGCTCCAGAAACAGCACGCACAAATTCTAGCAGAACTCCAAGATTTTTCTGGAGACCTTTTCAATGAAGGTAAAGGTAAAGGCTACGACTGGGATTTGGTAAAGAAGACTTTGTTTAGGGTACTACCGCATGTAGGACTTGGTCCTGCTGATATTTCTAGAGTTTGGTAAATTCTGGCTTCTATCCTATTACGGCTGTCTTTAAAATGAGATGTTGAAAGCGTGCTTATCTCGCGCGGGGGTGGGCTTTAAGGTAGGCCTGTCGCAATTTTTCGGTTGAAATATGCGTGTAAATTTGTGTAGAACGAATCGACACATGCCCCAGTAATTCTTGCACCAAGCGAAGCTCCACACCGCTGTCTAGCAAATACGTGGCGAAACTATGGCGAAACATATGCGGGTGCAAAACCTCTGCTAAGCCATAAGCCCTGCCCAAATCCGCCAGAATACGATGCACAGAACGGTCACTCAAACGTTGTCCCTTGCTATTTAAAAATAAGGCTTGTGGGGCGCTTCCCTTCTTGAGGCTTGAGTCGACTAAGGCTTGTCGTAAAGGCAACCACGCGGTTAGATGCTCCCAAAAATCACGACTCGCAAAGGCCAAGCGTTCTCGATTCCCCTTGCCCATCACGCGCAGTTCTGCTTCTTCACGGTTCAAGGACTGCAGATCTAACCCCACCAATTCACTGACCCGCATACCACTACTAAACAACAGTTGAATCATCAACTGATTTCGGTGCATCAAATACGACGAAGTCTTTTGGGTTGGAATAAAAGCAAGTAGGTCATCAATGGTGGCTTTACTTAAAAAACGAGGTAAATGTTGGGGAAGTCGAGGTTGATGAAAGCGTAAATTAAAGGTCGTTAAGGGAAAAAACTCTTCCTTCATCACGTATTTAAGAAAGCTCCGCAAGCTAGAACTTTTACGCGCCAAGCTAGAGCGAGATAAAGACTGACGCGCCAAAAAAGCCATGTACTGACTAGGGAGATCTTTAAGGGTGGCTTTATGGGGAGATTCTTCAGGGTGGGACTTCATTAACCACGAAAGAAAATCAAGACTGTCATTTTGATACGCCCGAAGCGTATGGGGGGACAACTGACGTTGAATATCCAAATAACTTAAAAATTCTTGCCGTGCTATGCACAGGGGTTGCATCCATACCCCTGCCGTTTTTTGAAGGAAGGCTTCTGGGTCTGTTTTTTGGACATCAAGCCCCCTTCTCGTCATGTCTGTTTTGCAAAGCTCCCTTATGTAAGGACTCCCGCAAAACTATTCAGGAGTCTACTTTGCCTATTTTACATGATTTAAGTATAATAAGGGGAACTTGACTTAAATTTTTAGTGTCTGTTTACGGTTCGTGGCTTTTTAGGCGAAGGTAAACATTATGTGTAAAGGAATTTACTATGTCTGTCTTAATCAAACCTTCTCGTCTAGGTCTTTTGGGGGTACTAAGCTTAATGTTAATGACCTCTGTACTCTTAAGCGCATGCGGAGAACCCAATGGCTTAATGAATACCCGCCAAGGGGGAGCGACCATTTTAACCGTGAATGGTAAAGTGGTCACCAAAAATGAGTATGATAAAGCGTACGAACAGGCTGCAAAACAAATGGGCATAGCGGATCAACCTCAATCGGCTCAAAGTGGTTTTTTTGCTGAAATGTTAAAACAGCAAACCGTCCAACAGCTGGTGTCACTCAGCGTGATTGAACAGGCTGTTGAAGCCCATAAAATTGCGGTTACCCCTGAAGAATTAAAAGCCAAACGGCAAGAGATTATTACACAAGTCGGTGGACTTGCAGCCCTTCAAAGCATTTTCAAGCAAAATGACATGAGTGAAGCAGATTTTAATTACCAGTTGAAGCAAATGGTACAGCTTGAAAAACTAGTCGCAGTCTTAGGCTTAGTCAAAACCCCTGTTTCCCAAACCGATGTGGCTAGTTACTATAAAGCGCATGAAATTGAATTTGATTTGCCTAAGCAAATTTCATCGGCTCATATCTTGATTAAAGCCATTCCTGCTAAAATCAGAGCCGATATTCAAGCCAAAAATAAATCGATTACTCCTGCAGATCTTGAAAAACAAGTCACTGCGGAAGTGCAAGCCAAGAAAAAGCAAACCGAAACCTTGTTGGCTGAAGTCTTAAAAGACCCTGAAAAGTTTGGTGCTTTAGCCGAACGCCATAGCGAAGACACCATGAGCCAGATTAAAAAAGGTGATGTCGGCTTTATGCAACAACGCTCTACCGATCCTGGCTACTGGAAGGCCTTAGAAGTTGCAAAAAGGGATCAAATTGTACCCACCGTGGTCAAATCAGCTTATGGCTTCCATATTATTAAAGTGGGTGAAACCAAGCCCGCTACTAAAAAATCCTTAGCAGACGCTCGTGTTGAAATTCAAAGCACCCTTGAAAATCAACAACGTCAACAAGCCATTGGCATGTGGTTAGACCGAGAAGTGGAAACCTTGAAAAATCAGAAAAAACTGGTTATTTCAGAAGCCTACGACCCCGCTTCGCCTGAAAGAATTCAACAAGCTATGGAAGCAAAAGCTCAGAATGAGGCCAAAGCCAAAAAGTAGGCTCCTTCACAACCCTAGTTATTTTAAGTTTCAATGTTTCAGGGGTTTGATTTTTCAATCAAACCCTTAAGACTTTGTGAGTAATTCTAATTTATAGTCAGAACCCTGCTTTAATAAGGGGGTGCAAATACACTTTTACAAATATCTTGTTAAGAAAGTCCTGTCTTATGTCATCTAAAATCGTCACGCTACCCGAACTGCAAAAAGACCTTCACCGTTTACAGGCAGAAGGAAAACGGGTGGTGAGCACCAATGGTTGTTTTGATTTACTACATGTCGGACATTTACGTTATTTACAAGCCAGTCAAGCTTGCGGAGATGTTTTGGTGGTTTTGCTCAATAGTGATGCGTCGGTTAAAACCTTTAAAGATGATCAACGTCCTATTGTGCCTCAAGCCGAACGAGCCGAACTGCTAGCAGGTTTGTCTTGTGTAGATTACATCATTATTTTTGATTCGACAAGTCCTGTCGATTTACTGAAAGCACTTCACCCTGATGTGCATACAAAAGGAGGTCAGTATACCTTGGAAACGCTCCCTGAAGCGCCTGTTCTCTTAAGTATGGGAACCAAAGTCGTGTTTATCGACATGGTAGAAGGACGGTCCAGCTCTTCTTTAATTCAAGCCATTTTAAAAGCGTATCCTCCTGAATCTAAAGAGGGTTGAGGGATACTTCGTATAAATCAAACAAATAAAGGAAGATTCTAATGAAAAAGTACGTTTTAACCGCTTATGCCGCAAGTATTTTATTAACCGCCCTTGGCATACAAGGCTTGGCGTATGCTGATTCCAGTACCAGTAGCACAACAACCACGAGAAGTATTTCTTCCCCAAATGGGTGCTGTACTCCTTCAATGAATGGCAACACGTGTTGTTCGCCTATGATGATGTCTCACGGTGAGTGGTATTCGTCTGGGATGGCGGGCATGGGTTTTGACCAGGTATCTCAAGAATGGGTCAAAGCTTTACAATTAACCCCTTCACAAAATAAGTCATTTAAAGTAATTGAAGACCAATACCTCAAAGAAGTCACTCCTTTGGCGGAAGCGTCTAAAACCGCCCATCGAATGCTCATGAGCTATTTGGGGTGTCCCGATTGTAAGCAAGACGAAATGAACAACTTGGTGGATGATTACACCATGAAGAAAAACACCCTATTAAAATCCAGAATGGGCTACTATTTTCAAGTCCAACGCTTGTTGACTCCCCCTCAAATAGAGCGAAGTCGTACGTTTTGGGCAGAGCATAGTCAGGCCAAAGCAATGCCTCAGCCGACGAATTATAGCAAAGTCACGCTCCCTTAGTGTAGTGGATTGAACACTTAATTTAAATACTTAAGGACGCTTTATCACGAGCGTCCTTAAGTATTTTGAGGAGGAGGAGGACTATGCTTCAGTCACATCAAAGT
>JBIJBR010000104.1:0-5924 GCA_044345135.1 Vampirovibrionales bacterium | reverse complement strand
CAGTTTCTTCACCCTAATTTAAAGAGCTTGTTTTCCCATACGGTAGATATTCAAGGTATGCATGAGTGGTGGGTCAGCAAAATTTAGGTTGAAATCTGTTTAAATCTCCTTACCTTGCAAGACGTATGAGTTCAAGCAAATGAATTGTCATCTTTAAATAAGTATGCTAAAATTAATTTGTGTTTCGTCTGATTTAACTGTTTCTGAAGCTAGGGAGGCTTTTTTGTGGTGGGAATGTATTCAAAACTCTTGCCCTTGGTTCATCGCTTTGTCTATCTTCGGCAAGGCTATTTCAATCGTTACTATGAAGGAAAGCTCCTTGAAGTCACGCCAGACACGCTGACCTTGCAAGCCTACAATGACCACGGTCGCCCTGAGTCTGAATGGGTCATTAGCCTAACGACTGTCACCGAATTCATGGTGGGCGACAGAGATTTAGACGAATTAAATATTAAAGTCTGCTTGGCCAAAACCGTCGAACAAGCGGAGTTGAATGATTCCGCTGAAGCGTATGCCTCGTATACGCGAATGCAAGAATCGGTGTCTTCTCATATCGAAGGAAACTAAGGGCTTGCTTTTAAAGGGTTAAGCATCGTTTAATAAAGAAGTAGCATCGTGTTTTCATTTCAAACCCTTTCGAAACATCCTGTGTATATCATTGCCGAAGCAGGGGTGAATCATGATGGTTGCTTGGAAAAAGCCTTCGCCTTAGTCGATGCCGCGTTAAGCGCTCAGGCGGATGCCGTTAAATTTCAACTCTTTCAGCCTCATGCCTTGGTCACCAAACACGCCCCTAAGGCCTTGTATCAACAAAGCAATGAAGCCCATGCTTCAGCAGAAGAGTCTCAATACGCTCTATTAGAACGCTTGACCTTGGATGTCCCTTCGCTCCAAGCCGTGCAAGCCTACGCTGTGGAAAAAGGCCTCGATTTTTTATGTTCCCCATTTGATATAGACAGCGCGGAGTCTTTGCATCAAGACTTTTGCCTGCCGTTTTTAAAACTAGGTAGTGGAGAACTTACCAATTTACCGTTCTTAAAGACGCTTGCCTCTCAGCAGATTCCCTTACTTCTTTCGACAGGTATGGCGAACCTTGCCGAAGTGAAACACACCGCGGCGTTTTTGGCTCCTTTTTATGGTGAATCTTTCCCCGATAAAATCGCTTTTATGCACTGTACCAGCCAATACCCTGCCCCTATGGATCAATTAAATCTCAAAGCCCTGACTCAAATGCAAACAGCCTTCCCAGAACAGCTCATCGGCTATTCGGACCATTCTTTATCGGTGGATCTCGTACCTGCGATGGCAGTCGCCTATGGCGCAAAAATTTATGAAAAGCATCTCACGCTTGACCCTCAGTCCACGACAGGGCCTGATCATCAGGCCTCTTTAGGTGTGGGGGATTTTACGCGTATGGTTCAAGCGATCCGTTTGGCGAAATCGGCCATGGGCAACGGCGAAAAAGTGATTCAGCCGTGTGAACGCAATACCCAGCAGGTGGCGCGAAAAAGTGTAGTCGCACGTAGGGCCTTAGCGGTGGGGACGGTTTTACAGGAAGGCGATCTCACCACCAAACGGCCAGGTACGGGGATTTGCGCCTCTCAATTTGAACGGCTACTGGGGAAGCGCCTTTGCCATGCGGTCGAGGCGGATGAGTTACTTAGTCCCCATGCGGTAGAAGGATTCGACTAAGATGCCTCGTTACGCGTATATTTGTGAGAACTCGTCATGCTTACAAGCCTTTGACTTGGAACGCTCCGCTGAATCCAGTCATCTCATTACCTTTTGTCCCTCATGTGCTTCACTGGCCACGAGAGACCCTCAAGACTATCAACGGATTCATATTCAAGGACTGAAAGCGACTTTGCCTCAGGAGGCGTTTGAAGCGCTCCCTACTTCTGAAGAAAGCACTCATGTTCACGGGGCCTCCTGTGGCTGTGCTTTAAAAAAAGACTGGCACCGCTATGTCCATGCACGTTTAAACGAAAAAGAGCCACTTTGATTTGGTATCACAGGATCTAAAAAAAACTTGAATGCTTGTCATTTCTATGTTATTTTATGAAAGTATCAAAATAAGTATCCTTTTGATATTTATTTACTTGTACGGTCTTATTAGTCTTGAATTAGGTATACACTGATGAAACCTTTGCCTATAGGTTCCAATAGCACTTTTATTCGTGTTCCGTCCTCCTTATTGATTTTAGTGGTGCTTCTTATTCTACCCGTGCATCTTGTACTGGGGTAGAATGATTTTGGTGTACTAAAATGTTACAAACACAATCATTCTACCGAGCTTAGCACAAAAGGCTCGGTTAATTGTTTTTATAATGATAGTACCTCCCCTCGTCTATACCACTTCTTTAATTTAAGCCAAACGTTAAAACTTTACATTAAAGCTCTAGAGAGATCCCCTTATATGAATCCTCCCGCTTCTCACCGCTTGCCTATCACCCCTCAGTTTCCAAGCATGGAAAATACTGTGAAACCTGAGTCAACCGAAACACGCGTACTGAATGGGGCGTGTATTTTATTAGAATCCTTGCTCGCGGAAGAGGTGGACACCATCTTTGGATACCCTGGAGGCGTCATTTTACCCATCTATGAAGCCTTGCCTGATTATCCTGCTTTACGCCATATTTTAGTGCGTCACGAACAAGGCGCCTGTCACATGGCGGAAGGCTATGCACGAACCACGGGTAAAGCGGGGGTGGTTTTGGTGACGTCTGGCCCTGGTGCTACGAATGTGGTGACTGGCCTTGCGGATGCCTACTACGACTCTACACCGATGGTAGTCATTACAGGCAATGTCCCTTCAGAACTTTTAGGGAATGATGCCTTTCAAGAAGCGGATATTTTAGGCATTACACGCCACTGTACCAAGCATAATATCATTGTTCGAGACGTGAAGGACTTGGCTTCTGCCATTAAAGAAGCCTTTTATGTCGCAACGACGGGTCGTCCTGGTCCCGTTTTGGTCGATATCCCGAAGGATGTCATCAACGCAAAAACGGCCTTTCGCTATCAAGACGCTCACATTGACCTGCCTGGCTACCGCAACGAAGAGCGCTATACGCCTGAGGATATCGCTTCTGCTTTAACTTTGCTGAAAGACGCCAAGCAACCTGTGATTCTTTCAGGCGGGGGCGTCAATAGTGCTTTGGCCACTGAAGAACTTAAAGCCTTGGCCGAACGCTTTCAAATTCCTGTGGGCATGACGCTCATGGGTTTAGGGAGCTTCCCTACCTCTCATGAATTAAGCTTAGGCTTTACAGGCATGCACGGCCATTTTTGGTCCAATATTGCGGTCGCCAATGCGGATGTCCTTTTGGTGGTGGGCAGTCGCTTAAATGACCGTCAAACCGGTAAATCCGACAAATTTGCACGTAATGCCCGTATTATTCATATTGATTTGGATCCCATCAACATCAATAAAAATATACAGGCAGGATTGGGCATTCAGGGTGAAATCAAGCATGTTCTACAAGACTTACTTCACGCAAGTGAAGGTCAGGATTTCGATCAAGAGCCCTACTTGTCTGATCGTAAAGTTTGGTTTGAACAGATTGAATTTTGGAAACATCGACGTACAGAAACCCCTATGCCCCAAGGCTATTTAAGTCCTCAGCATGCCATTGAATCTATTTTTAAATACTTGCCTCGTGATGCCTTTGTCACCACCGAAGTAGGGCAACACCAAATGTGGGCGGCTCAGCGCTATAATTTGGATCGCCCCCGTTCATGGGTGACGTCAGGGGGTTTAGGGACCATGGGTTTTGGTTTTCCTGCCGCCATCGGGATTCAAGTGGCTTACCCAGAATCCACCGTGGTGGATATCGCGGGAGACGGCTCCTTTCAAATGACGCTTCAAGAACTGGCCACATGTGCGGTGTACCAGCTTCCCGTTATTGTTTGCGTGATTAATAATGCCCATTTGGGGATGATTCGCCAATGGCAAGGGAAAATGTATGGCCGAGAATCCGAAGCGTGGATGTATTCACCCGACTACATTAAGCTTGCCGAAGCCTTTGGGGGTGTGGGGTTTCGTGTGACCAAGGCCGAAGAAATTGAAACCACCTTGCAAAAAGCAATGATGATACGAAACAAGCCTGTGATTATTGACTTTGTGGTGGCCGAAAAAGTGGATGTTTACCCTTGGGTCCCTAGTGGCGCAGGCAACGAAGACATGCTGACTGAAGAGAAAAGCTAACGCACAAAAAACGGGTGCTCTTGTTTTAGTACTTGATATACACCGTTTTAAAATATCCCGAGGAACGTAAATCGATGTCTAGCTCCCTATCCCTTCAGCCCCAAGCCAGTCCTGTTGCTTTATATCCGTCCTTGCCCCCTTCGCCAGAACGTAAAAAACCAGATCCTACTACTGCGCCTGAAGTCAAAACAGGCTTAGAACGTTTGATCCCCAATCAATTTGATTGGTTTGGATTATTCCCCCAAGCGAATCAGCATAAACTGTCTGATTTTTTAGCACACCCCATTAAAAGCATAAGTGTTATTTCTGGCATTTTTATGACGGCTTTAAGTGGAGTAGCGCTTATCGCAAATCTTTTAGGATATTATTCCAACGAAGCTAAAAAAATAGAATTGAAAAAAAATCTGAAAGATCTAAGTGTTGACTTTCCCTTTTTAATCGGTCTTACGTTTTTAGAATATCTTCGTCAAAAAAGCATGAATACCGACAGCTTAAAAGGAATTCAAACCCTTGGTAATCAAGCCACACGGCAAGAATGGCTTGATTATAAGAAAACGCATCCTGAAATGAGTAAAGGTTAGTAAAAAGAAAATGATGACGCTTATTTCAATACCAGTTGCCACAAACTCGCCGAACGCTTGCCCACGTTCGGCAGAAGCGAATAGTGTTGAACATACCACGACTCAATCGTTATCACCTGAAACACAGCAGGCGTTAGATCGTTGGTACCCAGAACAAGATGATTGGTATGGACTCTTTCCTCAAGCCAACAAGCATAAATTGTCTGATTTTTTAGAGGATCCCCTTAAAAATGTGAGTGTCCTTTTAGGTCTTGGAATAACCGCAGTTCCTGCATATCTATTCTTATTAACGTTAAGCCAACTCCGAGGGTATTTAAAAGCTTCCAACAGTCCTCACATAAACGCAATGAGAAAATTACTTATAAGAACGAGTTTGTCAACAGGGACATTGACTATTTTGGGGGGAGGTCTTACTCTTCTACATTACCTCTACCAAAAGAATCGAAACACAGATACCCTCAAAGGCATCCAAATCTTAGGCGAAAACGCTACTCGACAAGAATGGATTAACTATAAGAAAAGTCACCCCGAAATAAAGCAAGCATAAAGGAAAGAAAACATGCAAAGACATTTAAGAGTCTACACACAAAGTAAATTAGGCGCCTTGGACCGTGTATTGGGAGCCTTGACGCATCGTGGCATCATCCCCAATACGTTTCTATGTGAAGAAAGCACTGCTACGGGCTTGAAAATCACGGCGCAATTTCATTGTGCGGATGATCATGTCATGCACAAATTGTGTAAATTTTTAGATCGCCAAGTCTATATTTTAAGCGTGGAAGACATTAGCCCAAGCCCCGTCTGCGCCCCCTTAGGGTTAACCGCGCCTCCATTCCCACAACCCGCTTTACAAAAAGAAAAGACCTTGGCTTAATACACAGTTTCCTTCAACTTACCCTTTGAAACACTTAACTAAAAAGCTGTTATAGTGTCCCAAATGGGGCAGCTTTGACAAGGTCAAAGCAGGATTGATCGGCGAAAACCAACGGGATCAAGGCAAGAAGTGTCCCGGTCAATACAAACGATCTACCCCCAAAGGGCTTGCCCCGCACTTGTAGAAACCCCAGAAATCTCTATTTCTCTGGGGGTTTCTATGGTGGCGGTGCTGAAACAAATCCGAAAAATGGATACCTCAC
>JBIJBR010000193.1:0-3502 GCA_044345135.1 Vampirovibrionales bacterium | reverse complement strand
TCATTGAAGCAAGCACCCAAAATGCGTTGAACCTTTTTCAAATTCAACCCATGCTCACCAAATGACCTGAGTACACGGGATGAACGTACAAGAGATGAAGAGACAAGGGAGGGAAAATATGAAACATCTGAAAAAAAGCGCGCTCCTCTTTTCGAGCCTACTCTGCGTCAGCCTAAGCGTGCTCTTGGCTGGATGTGGCTCCCCATCAAGCACCATAATCCCCCCTCAAGACATCACCTTAGAATTTTGGACCCTACAACTCCGAGACTTCCGTCCACTCATCACCCAATGGATCCAAGACTACGAGCAAAGCCATCCCCACACCCATATTCACTGGGTCGATGTCCCCTTTGCGGAAGGAGAAAAACGTGCCTTAACCGCCATGCTGAGTCCTCAAGTCCCCGATGTCATTAATCTCAATCCCGCTTTTGCCAGTACACTTGCCGAACGTCACGCCCTGTTAAAGCTTTCTCCCTTTTTATCTCCTGCGATTGAATCTCGTTATGCACCCGCCCTCATGACTTACAGCCTTTTTCAAAATGAACTCATTTCAATTCCTTGGTACACGACCACGACACTGCGCTTTGAAAATACCGCGCTTTCTCACGAAACAAAAGACGCCTATGTGAGCTATCCGCTTTGGACGAGTGGCGGGAATCTCCTTAAAGGGATTGCCCTTTCAAAAGCCCCTCCACAAACATTCAAGGCCTTTAAAGACACGGTTAAAACCCTACTCGACCCGGTGAAACGCGACCTCCACGCCAAGCGTATTCCTGCCGAATGTCTCACGGGCCAATATGCCAATGCCTTAGAGCTTTTCATGGCAGGGCGTTTGCGTTATTTGGATGCCGGCAGCAGTGCCTTAAAAGTGATTAAAACCAATGCCCCCCACGTGTACCACACCATGAAACGCATCGATGCACGGCTTCAAAACAACAGGACTATTGATGCGTCTCCTATGGTTTTGGTGGTCCCCAAACGCGCTCAACATCCACAAGAAGCGGTTGATTTCGCCGTATTCATCACGCAAAGTAAGTATCAAATCGCCTTCAGTCAAGTGGCTCCTGTCTTACCGTCGACCCTTGAAGGACTTCGCCACATTCAAAACACGACCACCGCGACTGATTTAGCGCAAGACGCGCTCGTCGCAAGCGCCAATAAAATTTTAGAAGCTCAGCAGGGAATTCGTCCTCGAAGTGAACAGGCCGTTTTGAATGATTTAGCCAATGCCGTCGCACAATCCTATTTACTCAATCAGCCTGAAGAAAACATCCATTACACCCAACGACTCTGGGACAAAATGAATCTGCAAAGCCCTTCATCAGCTCAATAAACCCCAACGCTTTAGACGGTTTTCAAAGCTCTCTAAAAAAATATCCAGCTCCTCTTGCGTGGTAGGCATACCAAGGCTGATTCTCAAGGTGGATAAGGCTCGTGCTTCATCGCCACACTGAGCCAAGATCACGTGACTCGGTTCAATACGGTCCGCATGACACGCTGAACCAGACGACACGCCGATGCCTTGCATATCCAAGTGCATTACCATTTTTTCACCCTTCACCCCCAAAACAGAAATATTCACCACGCCAGGCACCCGATGCGCGGGATGTTGTGGCGTATTGAATTGAAGCTTCCCTGTAGGATTTAAGCGCGTCAATCCTTCCATTAAGTAAGCCGTTAAATGCGTCAAATGTTCAATGCGATACGCTTCTTCTCTCTCCAGTACGTCAATGGCTTTCGCAAAGCCAAGAATGGCAGGGGTATTCAAAGTCCCCGCGCGACGGCCTCCTTCTTGGCCCCCCCCACAAAATAGCGGATGTAAATCAGGGGTTCCCCTTCGGTGAAATAAAAGGCCCACGCCTTTAGGTCCATAGACTTTATGGGCGGTTGCGGTTAAGAAATCAACCTGTGAAAAAGTCGTTTGTAAATCTAAAGGAATTTTCCCCAAGCTTTGAACGGCGTCCGTATGAAAATAAGCCCCCTTCGTATGGGCCAAATGAGACAAAGTGGCCAAATCATTGACTGCCCCTGTTTCATTATTGGCATGCATAATGGACACCACCGCCGTGGGTTGTTTTTCTAAGGCCGCTTCCAAAACAGGGGGGAGTATGCGCCCCTCTGAATCAGGCGATAGTTCCAGTAGGGGAACGCCTTCAAAACGCTGCAAATAGCGGGCCGCTTCTAAAACAGCACTATGCTCCACCGCCGAAACAATCAAGCCCCGAGCATCCCCTTGGTATCTTAAAGATCGCATCAAACCCATCAAAACCCAATTATTGCTTTCCGTCCCCCCACTCGTAAAGGTTAATTCCTCAGGGGACACCTTCAAATAAGTGGCAATCCCTTGACGTGCCTGAAGAACCGCACGGTTCGCTTCCTTCCCCGCTTGATGTTGACTCGCTGGATTTGCAAAAGTTTTCAAAGAAACTTGCATCACATCGAATACGTCTGGATGAACAGGGGAAGTGGCCGCGTAATCTAAATAAATCATGGGTGTCTTCATACGCTTGATTGTAGCATGGAGATGTCCTGAGCAACTATTAAAAAAGAGAAAGAAACCGATTGGCTCCCTTCTCTTTTAATTTATCCTTAAAATTGAGGCTTACGCCTTAGAGTTTTTATCCATAGGAATAAAAACAGGTGGCTGTACGGGTGGCTGTACGGGTGGCTGTACGGGTGGCCTAACTACGACTGGGGGTGTTGGTAACCATGTTAAAGGAGGTTTTGGATCCACAACAACGGGTGGCGTCACAGGTGGTGTGGGCGTCGTCGGTGTTGGTAACCATGTTAAAGGAGGTTCTGGATCCACAACAACGGGTGGCGTCACCGGTACTGTTGGTGTCGTAGATGATGGTAACCAGACAAGACTCGTAGAATTACCCGCACTAGATGTAACGACCCCCTGATTTGCAGTAGAGTCTAAAAACATTTGAAAAAGACTGGGATTAACATTTCCCTGAGGGGCTTGGCCGTAAGCAGGTGGCTGACCATACTGAGACGCTTGGCCGTATACAGGTGGCTGAGCATACTGAGGGGCTTGGCCGTAAGCAGGTGGCTGAGCATACTGAGGGGCTTGGCCGTAAGCAGGTGGCTGAGCATACTGAGGCGCTTGGCCGTAAGCAGGTGGCTGAGCATACTGAGGCGCTTGGCCGTATACAGGAGGCTGACCATACTGAGGGGCTTGGCCGTAAGCAGGTGGCTGAGCATACTGAGGCGCTTGGCCGTAAGCAGGTGGCTGACCATACTGAGGCGCTTGGCCGTAAGCAGGTGGCTGACCATACTGAGGGGCTTGGCCGTAAGCAGGTGGCTGACCATACTGAGGCGCTTGGCCGTAAGCAGGTGGCTGGTTATAGTTCGTCGCAGGAAGAGCCTCAGGATAAATAGGTTTAAAAGACACGACAGGTCCTGGGATGGCAGAGGAATCCTGACCGTAAGCAGGGGCCTGAGGGGCATACTGAGGCTGACCGTAGGCAGGCGCTTGAGGGGCATACTGAGGCTGACC
>JBIJBR010000170.1:0-4133 GCA_044345135.1 Vampirovibrionales bacterium | reverse complement strand
AATTACCTTCCCTCGCTGTATGCATTGCTCTTAAGTCTTCAGTCGTGGAATTTGTTGGAGGCTCCCCAGTGGATAGGGCTGGAAAATTACCACAACTTACTAGGGGATCCCACCTTTGGCCAAACCCTTCAAAGCACAGCTTTGTATGTCGGGGGCGTTTTGATTGCGGAAGTCTTGGGAGCACTACTGATTGCCCACGCCTTGCATCGTCTCACAAGGGGCAAACGATTTTTTCAAGTCTTATGCTTTGTACCGTATGTGGCCCCTGCCATGGCGGTAAGCTTAATTTTCGCCTGGTTGTATCAACCCGAACAGGGACTCTTGAATAGTCTTTTACTGTCTTGTGGACTTTTAAAAAGTCCTGTGGCGTGGCTTTTTACCCCGTGGACGGCCTTAGTGGCCGTCATGAGTTTAGAAGTCTGGAAGAGCACAGGTTATAATATGCTTTTGATTTTAGGGGCTTTGCAGGCCTTGCCCACCGCGGTGGATGAATCCGCTTGCTTAGATGGAGCCAAAGGCTTGAGCAAGTGGTGGTATATTACGCTTCCTCAACTGGCCCCGACTTTATTTTTACTGGTGTTAATGACGAGCATCCATGCGCTACAGGCCTTTGATTCGATTTATTTGCTCACGCAAGGCGGACCAAACCGAGTCACCACCGTCTTGGCCTATGCCTTATATGAAACGGCTTTTCAACGTTTTGAAATCGGACAAGCCACCGCCTTGGGCTTTGTCATGTTTAGCCTCATTGCAGGGCTTACCGCTTTACAGTGGTGGGCTAAAAAACATTGGGTTTGGCAAGAAGCGCAAGTGCAAGACGCTTATATACAACGAGGAACGTCTTCATGAAGGGCACTCCTTTTCTTGGTGGCTTAGGGAATACCCTGCGACTATTCTTCTTGACTCTTGTCGTGTTGTTGGCGCTTTTACCGTTATGGGTGATGCTGAGCCTTGCTTTTTCAGACGCTTCAGCCGTCTTACATAATCAAGGCCCTTTATTATGGCCTTTAAAACCAACGCTTCACGCTTTTCAAACGCTTTTCAAAGAAGCCCAATTATGGCAAGCCTTGTGTAATTCAATGGCGGTTGCGGTCGTGGCCACTGCCTTACATGTGTTGAGTTCAGCCATGGCGGGCTATGCGTTGGTTCACCTTCCTTTACGGGCCAAGCCTATGATCACTCTTGCAGTGGTTTTGACCTTGTTACTGCCCCCGCAAGTCAATAGTATTCCCTTGTTTTTACTGTTTAAATCCATGGGGCTTTTAAATACCTATACCGCCTTAATTTTACCTGCCACAGTAAGCGGTTTTGGCGTACTCTTATTTCGACAGTGGTTTTTAAGCTTTCCACCTGCTTTAAAGGAATCCGCGGAACTGGAAGGGGCGAGTCCGTGGCAAACCTTTTATTATGTGGTCTTACCCACGGCACAAAGCCCGATGGTGAGCTTAGCGGTTTTAGGGTTTATCGGGTTATGGGGGAGTTTTTTATGGCCTTTACTCGCCGTGCAAGACGACCACCTGATGACGCTCCCCGTTTATTTGGCACAACTAAAAAGTCAGTATCGAGACGTCATCGACTGGCCCATGCTGATGGCGTCTGCCACGATGGCCATTGTCCCTGTTCTGCTCTTTTTTGTGTCGTTACAAGGCACCTTTTTTGCACAAGGCTCTAGCCAAGACGGCTTAAAATAGAAGTGCTTCCCTACGTTAAGGCGCTTAAATACAGGCGTACTGAGAGACGAACCCTTTAATTAAAGCCTTAGTTGTAGAGGTCGTCTTCACCCGAACTATACACCCCTTTGAGTATCATACCCAGTTCATGAGGGTTTTCTGAAATTTCAATGGCTTCGTCATAACTAATGAGTTTATTGGCATAAGCTTGAGACAAACATTTGTTCATCGACATGAGTTCATCATGTTTAGAATCCGTCATGAGTTGATAAATATCATCGATTTGATTTTTTTCAATGTAGTCCTTAACGGTAGAGGTCACAAACATGACTTCTGTAATCGGAGCGCGGCCTCGCCCATCTAATCGCTTAGCCAAGCGTTGAGAAACCGTCCCCACTAAAACAGAGGCCAACTGCATGCGGACGGTTTCTCGTTCATGGGGTTCAAATTGGTTAATGATTCGGCTAATGGTTTGAACGGCGTCAATAGTGTGTAAGGTTGAAAAGACCATATGCCCTGTTTCTGCCGCATGTAGGGCGGCTTGAATGGTTTCTCTATCCCGCATTTCTCCCACTAAAATCGTGTCGGGGTCTTGACGTAAAGCGTATTTAATCCCTGCCGCAAAGGTGGCGGTATCAATACCCAATTGACGCTGCGTAAAGACGGAACGTTGATTATGGTAAACAAATTCAATAGGGTCTTCTAGGGTAATGACATGTTGTGACTGGTAGCGATTGAGGTGATTTAAAATAGAGGCCAAGGACGTTGTTTTTCCTGAACCGGTGGGGCCTGTCACCAAGAACAAGCCTTTGGACATTTCCGTAAATTTGAGCAAAACAGGAGGCAAACCCAAGTCTGAAAATTCAGGAATTTTCATTTTAACCACCCGTAACACCAAGGCGGGATTGTCCATTTCATGCAAATAACTCACCCGAAAACGTGCCAAATCTTTGACTTCAAAACTAAAGTCTAAATCCATTTTATGTTCTAATTGATCCCGAATGTCAGAGGAAACAAAACGATGTAAGAAGATCATAATCTGGGGGGCGGTGACCAATCCCATTTTGGTAAACATCATTTCCCCATTAAATCGAAAAATAGGGGGATAGCCCACTCGAATATGAATATCACTGACGTCTTGCGCCACTGCCATCTTCAGAAAAGCTTCCGCATGAGTGTCAATACCTAAATTTTGACGTGCCTTGGCTTCCACCATCGCCACTTGGGCATTAATGTTTGCGGTGGGTATCGCGTTTGCCTTGGCTTCTTCTTCTTGAGACTTTAAGACTTTACTCGCTAAAGCGCGAACATGTTCAGGGACATTTTTTTCTGGAGCAGATTCTGTTATAACACCTTCAGGGTTTGTACCAGAAAGGGTTTCAGGAGGCGAGGAAGATGAAGGCACTTGAGACATCTAAAAAAACTCCGTTCTTAACAGGAGAAGGGCTTTCTTAGTCTGACGGATCTTCAAGGAGTGACGCATCACCCGCCTAGCCGATTTTTACGCAACGGGGACCTCAAGAGACGTCAATGAAACGGATTCCAGTCCATTCATATACACATGTAGTGCTTTGGGAATCAGGAGGGTTTCCGCATTGATTCGATAATTTTCTAAAATCGCCGCGACCGTTCGACCCACCGCAATCCCTGACCCATTAAGCGTATGGCAGAGCTGTGCTTTTTCCCCTTCACTCGCTTTATAGCGTAAGTTCATGCGTCGGGCTTGAAAGTCTAGGGTATTAGAACAACTAGAAATTTCTCGATACACGCCTTGAGCAGGCATCCACACTTCTAAGTCATAGGTTTTGGTGGCGGAAAATCCTAAATCCCCTGTACATAAAGACACCACACGGTAGGGAAGCTCTAAAAGCTGAAGAATTCGTTCCGCATGCTGGGTTAACTGTTCCAAGGCTTCAAAGGAGTCTTCCGCACGCGTGATTTGCACCAGTTCGACTTTGTCAAATTGATGCTGGCGGATGAGGCCTCGGGTATCACGCCCTGCACTACCTGCTTCTCTACGGAAACAAGGGGTATGCGAGGTAAAACGTAAGGGAAGCTGGCTTGCGTCTAAAATTTCATCCCGATACAAATTGGTCATGGGCACTTCGGAGGTCGGAATTAAATACAAGTCGTCGTCACGGACTTGATACATGTCTTCTCCAAACTTAGGCAGCTGCCCTGTGCCTTTCATGCTCGCTTCATTGACCAAGAGCGGGAGCACGAGTTCTTCATAGCCGTGTTGCGTGGTATGTACATCCAACATCAAACGGATGAGTGAGCGTAGGAGCAAGGCACCTTGGCCCCTAAAAATAGAAAAGCGAGACTTCGCCACTTTAACGCCCCGTTCAAAGTCAAGCCAGTTGAGCGCTACACCCGTTTCCCAATGGGGGGGCGTTTCAGTCATAGGGCGTGTTTTAAATTCACAGCCCCAACGCCGAATTTCTTCATTGTCGGCGTCACTGG
>JBIJBR010000015.1:0-15559 GCA_044345135.1 Vampirovibrionales bacterium | reverse complement strand
GCACCGCTTTTGACCGATTCATGCGGTAGATTCGGAAGCCTCATTAGAATAGCGTCTTGGGCGTCGCTTAAGGCTTCTTTTTCCGATTCAATCGATTTGATTCGCTCTGAAATGACTTTGGCTTCTTCTAGGGTGCCTTCCGTGGAGGCTCCTTCTTTTTTAAGGGTGGCAAGTGTCTTATTGAGCTGATTGCGTTGATTGCGTAAGCCTTCTTCTTCTTGGAGCAATTGCCTACGTTCTTCATCTAATTGTAAAACAGGAGCGATTGAAAAATCGGGGTTTCGTCGTTGCAGTAAGGCTTCAATGCCTTTAGGATCTTGACGTAGGGTTTTAATATCGAGCATGGGGAGTCCTTCTTCACTACGATGCACGCCTAAGCATACCGCGCGCGTGACTTCTGTATTTTAACGCTTAAATGCCAGAAGGGGAAGGGATTCTTCATTTTAGAGGATCTTAACATTTTGTGATCTCTACCATTTTAAAAACCTGGTACGTTGAATAGAGCGGTCTCTTCGAAGGGTTAAATGACAGGTCCAAAATAGTCTTACTTATTCGTCTTGAGATTGAGAGGACATCGCCAATAAACGATACACATAGCCCGCCAATTCAAGCAAGGCATATAACGCAGTAGCAATATAGGTAAAAGCCGCAGAAGTTAAAACTTTTTTGGCTTGAGGCAACTCGTCTTCAAAAAGAAAATTGTCTTGTTTAAGGACTTTTAAGGCCCGTAAGGAGGCATCAATTTCCACGGGAAGTGTCACAAAATGAAACAGAACGGCGACAGAAAAAATACACACCCCAATCACACCAATTTGAAAGGCAAATTCGCTAAAGCCCTTGGCCATGATACTTAACACAAAAGACCCCATCAGTAATAACGGCCCGACTTGACTGCCAATCGATACGGCAGGGAAAAGCTTACTTCGCCAGACGACAGGGCGATATTCAGTGGCGTGCTGAATGGCATGCCCCACTTCGTGAGCGGCAATGGCAACGGCCGCAATCGAGCTGCCGCGAAACACATCGGGCGAAAGACGGACCATGTGCTCATCGGGGGAGTAGTGGTCTCCCAAATAATGAGGGGTTTCTTCCACCGCGACGGTTGTGATTTGGTGACGCAACAACATTTGCTGAGCAACATAGGCCCCCGTAATCCCACGTTTATTAGGGATTTGAGAAACACGATTAAATGTATTCTTAACCCAAAGCTGGGGAAGCAACACCAAAGGTAAGCCAATAAGCATAATGAGACTGTGAATGGGATCAAACATCATGAACATAGGGATATCCTTCATACCATATAACGCATCACGCTATTTTAAAGTGATTCATTTAAAATAGAGCCTGTTTACAACCGCGCCTTATTTTAACACAAGCTTGAGAATCATAGGTACCTAACCCCTTAATCATCGACGACGTTCAATTATTAAACTTTGATAATAAGACTGGACGAAGTCCCTAAAAAAAGTTATACTTATGAGAAGCTACATCCGTAGCATTAAAAGATGTTTTGGGTGGAAACACCCGATTTTAGTTGGTCAATAGGAGATTCTTGTATGATGATGCCTAGATTATCCCTCCATGGTCGTAATATTGAACTCACCGCATCGATTAAAAGTGCTGTGTTTGAAAAGTTGGATCGCATTTTTGCTCACTTCGATTTTATTCAAAGTGTCAATGTGCATTTATCTGTTCAGAAAAATCCTCGCATTAGTGACGCACACGTTGCGGAGGTTTTGATTCATGTCAATGGAGGTCTCTTTAAAGTAGAAGCCACGAGTGAAAGCCTCTATACGGCTTTGGATCTTTTGGTGACGAAGATGATGCGTTCCTTGACCAAATATAAATCGAAGAACTTAGGGCGTCAAAAATCGGCTCGAAGCCAAGGGGGTGAAACCTTGCGTTCCCATGGTTTAGAATTGGTCGCACCTCTTCAAGACCCCAAAGAGTCCTATTTTGTTGAACTGGATTTAATGGAAGAAAATGAAGCCGCCGCTTTTGCAGAAGCTGAAGTCCATAGCGTTCGTTACGCCTAAATTTTATATTTTACAAAACGTAATCCGAAAGATGAAAACGCTTCTTATTTTTAAATAAGGGGCGTTTTTTGTCACACGTTTTTAGAAAGGGGTGAGACTTTTTAAGGGAAGCGATTGTGACTCCAGCAGTGCTCGATAAAAATTTTCAAGCTTCTGTAAGGTTTTTTCAGGCGGCATAGGAACCTCTAAAAACGCTTTAAAGGGTTGCTTTTGTAAGTGTTCTAGGATCCATAAACTCTTCCACACCCCGTGCGAAATGCCCCATGCGTTGGGTGTACTTACTTTACCGTGAGGAGGCAAGTCCGACGCCACAATACCGCCTTCTAGGGGTAAGTAATACAATGAAGTGGTTTCTGGCTGCTCCCACTGAAGGGGGCGCTGATGTCGAAGATCCCAAGTCCACGAGGGGACTTGCCCACTGAGACTTAAAATACCTTGCCAGAACCAGAGCATCGACCAACGTAAAAAAGCGGTGCTTTCGGCCTGTTGCCATAAAGTCAGAAGCACCTCATACTGTGCAAAGACACGCGGACACTTACTTTCATCATGACTAAAGGCATTGCCCAATTTTCGCATTAATTCTAAGCAAGGCATTAAGGCTTGATACGCTTCATAATTTAACGCTTTAGGAAAGGTGAAGACGCTTGAAAGCTCATATTGTTCTAAACGAAATAAGCCTGTGCCTGTTTGAGGCGCCTTAACATGAAGGGTAAAAATTTGACCCAGCTCGCTTGCCCCCCCTTGCATGGATTTGGGCCCTTTGGCGTAGGGAATTAAAACATCCAAGGGGCCCTGTTCACGACTAAAATAGCTTGCAATACGCGCACGTTCGGTATAGTCGATGCTTTTTAAGCAAATGGCAGTCAAGGTTTTTGCATGTTGAGCCATAAAGGATTAATTTTAAACCCTTAGTTCAGTGCGGGGGTTGGATCCCCACTGCAACTTTTGCCGAAGTAACCAATAAAAATTGTCTTCCGGTTGATCAAAGCCTAAAAGCTGTAAGTAGCTCGATGATTTTTGAATCTGTATACTTTGTCCACTGGGAAGTGGGAGGGGATCTTGCCCATCCAAACTAAACATGATGGGATGAATATTACGTTTGACGGCTTCAATACGAATCATTGATGTGGACGGGACCACAATCGGTTTCGCCGTAAAGCTATGCGGACAAATCGGAGTAATCGCTAGCGCAGAAACCCCAGGGACTAAAACGGGGCCCCCCGCCGCTAAATTATAAGCCGTTGACCCCGTGGGGGTCGAAATAATTAAGCCGTCGGCATCGTAGCTCGCGACGGGAAATTCGTCAATAAAAAGCTGCATGCGTGCCATTTGACTAGGATTGGCTGTTTTAACCACCACGTCATTTAAAGCAATCATCGGTGCTTCTTCGTCAGCATAAAGGGAGCATTGGACTTCAAGCAGCATGCGCTGTTCTCGATGAAAATCACCTGCCAAGACTTGGGCAAGATATTTTTCAATCGCGTCGGTTTCAATACGGGTTAAAAAGCCCAAATTCCCCCGATTAATCCCAATCATGGGAATTTCTTGAGACGCATAACATTGCGCAGAACGTAAAAAGGTGCCGTCTCCCCCCACCACAATAATTAAGTCAGGCGACCAACGCTTACGTTCTTCCCATAAGGCCACGCAACCATCCGTAAAACTGGCTTTGGCCACATGTACTTCAAGGCCTGCCATACTTAAAAAACGCTGCGTACGCGACACATATTCCCCATCAGGATCCGTACTTTCCTTCACCACAATTAAAGCTTTTTTAAAGGGAGAAGGACGATGATTGGCTTTGAAGATTTGTGCTTCAGACATAAACGATTCCTTTTACTGAACGAGGGGATGCGCTTGAGGCATTGAATGACTAGTGGGCTGCATGCGACGTAATAGGTTTTCGGCAAATTCAGGAGAAAATGCTTCTCGGTCCTCCGAAACACCCATGGCCATGTGGGTTAATAACTCGGTGAGCTCTGGTAGGGACAAGGCGGTCTGAACATGCGATTTAGCCTCCCCATGTTCAATGACTTTATGTACCCACCAATGCTGATGCGCCGCGGCCGCCACCACCGCCTGATGGGTCACCACCAAGACCTGATGCCCTGCTCCCGCCAAGCGTTGGAGCTGTTGCCCAATGGTTTTGGCCGCTTGGCCACTGGTGCCGGTGTCAATTTCGTCAAAGATATAAAGTTTTGAAGGGGCCTTTTCGTCTGTTCTTTCATGGGGCTGAGGTAAACTAGCTACCGTTAAGGCCAATAAAACGCGGGACAATTCCCCGCCACTGGCGACTTTTCCCAAGGGTTTAAGGTCATCCCCTGGATTGGCAGAAAAGAGAAACTGTACCCGTTCTTGCCCTTGAGCAGCAGGCGCTTCTAACGGAGCAAGCTCTATTTTAAAGGTGGCATGAGGCATGGCCAAATCCTGCAAAGACAAGGCCACTTGCGATTCTAAGGTCTGGGCCAAGTGTTGACGCGATTGTGTTAAGGCGTCACACGCGGTTTTAAAGACGTTCAAATGCACGGAAACGGCTTCTTTCAAACGTTGTGGATTCTGATTTTCGCAGTCGAGCTGTTCTAAGGCGTCTTTGACCTTCTGGTGAAACTGTAGAACATCGCTTAAACTCGGTCCATAGAGCCGCTTGATTTTTTGCAAATCGTTGAGGCGACTTTGTAAGGCATCCAAGCGATGCGGATTTAATTCCACCCCGTCCGCCAAACGACGTAAAATGTGCCCCACTTCACTGAGGTGAACACTCACGGCGTCGAGCTGTTCTAAAACGCCGTCGACCTGAGGATCCTGAAC
The DNA here is from genome assembly GCA_044345135.1 of Vampirovibrionales bacterium. Taxonomy (GTDB): domain Bacteria; phylum Cyanobacteriota; class Vampirovibrionia; order Vampirovibrionales; family JAJTHC01; genus JAJTHC01. The sequence continues at coordinate 10,715 of JBIJBR010000015.1, read as the reverse complement.
CGCAATGGACTGTAAACGTCTTCGCCCTTCTCCGACCGCATCTAAAACGTTGAACCCTTCTTCTCCCCCCTGCTCACTGAAGCCTAAGGTGGATAAGGTGTCTTGAAAAGCGCTTTGTAAGGATTCGGCATGCGCTAAGCGATTAATTTCCCGTTCCAGCTGAGCATCTTCTTGAGGATCCTGCACGTTCGCCTCTTCTAAATCCTCCTGCTGAAGGCGTAAGCTCGCCACGCGTTCCTGATTGAATTGGCTCTGGGATTCATAGCTCTCTAAATCAAGCGTAGCAGTTTTCCAGTCGCGATACGCATTTTGCACGGCTTGAAGTAAGTCATGGTGTGGCACGCCTCCATAAGCATCTAAAACCTGTTCTTGCACCACACTTTGCATCAAGGTCACCGTACTATGTTGACCTTGTAATTCCATTAAATACGGACGAATCCCTTGCATAAAGGCACGAGACACCGACGTACCATTCAACCTAAAACGGCTGCCTGTCAAGCTGAATTCACGAATCATTTCTAAAAAAAACGTACCGTGTTCGGTTTGCTCCACATCAATGCCTTCGGCTTCTAAGGCCTGCCATACGGCGGGGACGTGGGGGGGGCTACATTCATACAGCAAGCCGACTTGTCCCTTGTCGCAGCCTTGACGCAAGACATCTTTCGCGGAAACGGAAGCCCCAAAGATCCAGTCTAAAGCATCGGTAATTAGACTTTTTCCTGCGCCCGCTTCGCCTGCCAGCACCGTCATACCCAAGGGGACGTTTAAGCGTTGCTCTTGAAACACCGCGACCTGATGAAGACTTAATTCACGCAAAGGCATCGAGCTATTTCCTTAGGCCTTATTCTATAGGCCTTGTCAACCATACACGACAGCTCTAATTCTACCCTTAAATCGCCAAAAAGCCAAAGGTCTTTTTAAAAAAGGCCTTTGGCTAAGGGATATGAAGCCTCTATACCTTTATACTTAGATAAAAAGTCAGTCTACCACTCTGATATCTTAGGGGCTAATTGGTTGATTTCTACTGAAGTTGCATCGGTACCTTTTTTTCTGAGGTTTATGATTTTCTGTTGGTTTGCTTGCGCTTCTGTCATTGATTGAAATTTAAAATCAAATGCTTTTGTACCAGGATTTAAGGTTCCGTCCTTATTGCAAAACGAGCCTAAGTTAGGGTAGACTTTTTCAATTGAATAGTCTATACCAAGAGGACTTGGAACTATAGCAGCACGGAATGCAACCGCCTCCTTTCTCTTTAGTCCTTGATTCACCACAGCCAGATCTATACTGTTTGTTGTTCTTAAACCCACACCCTGTTTTGGATTAGCGCTTAAGCTTACTTGATAAGGCAGAAGGTGGCCCAACAAAGCTGTTTTTTTACAAGCGTCTTCTGCAGCAAGCTGAGTGAGTCTCGCATTGTGAGTCAAGCTATTGACAAGTGACGTCACACCACAAACCAAATATACTATATTTTTTCCAGTAAATGGATTCATCCTCATTTTCCTTTATTTATTTTTAGAGCGAGACGGGTCAGGGACGCTCCGCGGGGCGGTAAGGCCACAGGGAGTCTGATACAGGGATAAAGCCCCCTCAAGGAAAAATGATGCGGGGGCTTTACACTTTGTTACATCACCCTTGCCCAAACGCCCCCCAATTGCTACGATGGGTCTTTCTTGTTGTTGATTGACGTCTCAATCGCTTGATCTTTAAAGGAATCCCACCATATGATGACAATCTCGCCCCCCCCCAGCTACGATATTAAGGGCGCACGCCTGTGCCAGTCCCAAAAAAACGAGCAAGGCCCTGAAGGCTTAGGGCGTTCTTGTGGGGGCTTTTCTTCTAAAATACATGCCGTCTGCGATGCCTTAAGCAATCCGTTAGACTTTAGGGTTCGTGGGGCTCAGGTTCACGACGCGACTCACGCCATTGCTCTAATTTCGGGGCTTCAGGCGGACGCCTTGCTTGCGGACAAGGGCGATGATTGTGAGGCTGTTCGTGATTTTGCCCGAAATCAGGGGATTGCCCCAGCTATCCCTCCTCGTCAAAACCGTGTAGAAACAAGGTTTTATGATAAAGCACTGTATCAAGAGCGCCACAAAATCGAATGCTTATTTGGCTTTATGAAGCATGGTCGACGGCTTTTTTCTCGCTTCGACAAAACAAAAAGGAGTTTTACCGCCTTCTTGCATTTTGCAGCTGCCTTACAATGGCTAAAATGAAATCTCAACAGAACCTAGTTTGTTCAATGTTTCCCGCTTGCGTTTCTCAATATGTTCCGTTCTCAAGAAGAACCCCTATAAATACTTCTCCTTCTCTTCCTTCTCTGGATCCTGTTTCACCACCGAAACCCTCACCCTTTATAACAGGTATCTTAAAAGACCTGTCACCTGAGGACTTAGGACAGCTGGAAGGAAAACTCTGTGAGTTGGAAACTAAAATGATAGAAGCACTTCCTGAAGTAACTAGAGAGAATGCCTACGGCCAGCTTGTCCCTGTGTTCCCAGGTGAAATTTTAGAACATTTGGAACAAAACAATAAGCGATATAGATCCATAAAGAGCTTACTGGCTGAAATCGCACTAATGCTTAGCTAAGGGTTGTTGTGGGGAACTTCACGTTGTTTGGAGCGAAAGTAAAGGCGCATGAGCTGACGCTGAACTTTATAGTCGGGGCAGTATTGAGCCACTAGCGTCCAAAACCGTTGACTATGATTCGCTTCTTGAAAATGGGCCAATTCATGTAAAACTAAATATCGAAACGCCTCGGCGGGAATGGCGTCCCCCAAGCAGTAGCGAGAAATCGTCATGACTCCCGTTCGTAAATTTACTTGCGCCAATTGGGAATACTTGGCACGGCCAATTTTAACGCCTTTTAAAGGGGCTTGAAAGGTCTGTGCATTAAGTTGATCTACATAAGTGTTTAAGGCGTCTAGCGTTTCAATACAAAGTGTTTTGCCTTCCTCTTCCAAAAGCGCGTGATGCGTACTTTGAAAGTGTTGATGCAAGGCCCTTTGTTTTAAATGCGCTGCTGACAATTTAGGAATCAAAGCGTCTACCGCGTGTGCTTGCATTCGAGTCGACCAAGTCAATGGCACACGGATCACGGCTTTCTCTTCTTTTAAATAGCCTGAGGCGCGTTTACAGCGAGACGATGGCTCGACCCACACGGGCAGACCGGTACTGAGCATCCGTTTAGGGGAATCCGTTGGAGCCGTGAGCGAAGTAAACCACGTAAAAAGCGACATCATATCGAAGCAGGCTCTAAAGTAATGGGGGTGACAAATTGAAACTCATTCAGTGGGTGTATGGCATGCCATGCAAGAGCCATCGCCACATCCTGCTGGATTTGAGTCTTTAAGGCATCTATGGTTTCAAAACGCATTTCGTCTCTCAAACGGTGATGAAAGTGAACCGTCAAAGGTTTTTCGATCCACATGCTTTCTGAAAAATCGTCTAAGAGATGAGATTCCAACCAAGGGGTCACTTTTTTTGAACCCTGTAGGGTGGGTGCCGTTCCAATATGAGTAAGACTCGGCCAGTAACGCCCTGCGGTATGGCTATGGGTGATGTATACCCCTGTTTTAGGCAGGCGTTTATTAGGGTCTCCACAACGACTATTTAAAGTGGGGAATCCCAATTTTTCTCCATTCTGAAGTCCTGCGAAGGTTTGGCCTGTCACAGAATAGGGACGCCCCAGCAAGCGGTTGGCCTCTTCAATCTGGCCTTTACTGAGAGCGTGACGAATCCAAGTGCTGGAAATCGGCAGGGGATTTTCTTCTCTTTCATGGGGGGAAGGGTCTTCATCGGGTAGGGTGACGGCTTCCACCACGGTAACGCCAATCCCTAAGGCCTCGGCATTGGCCATTAACCAATCGGCATTGCCTTGACGTTGAAAACCAAAGTGAAAATCATGCCCGACCACCACATGAACCGCGCCTAGGCATTCTTTGATTAAAGCGCGTATAAAATCGTGGGCACTGAGGTGGCAATAATAGTCGTTAAACGGGGGCATGATTAAGACCTGCAAGCCCGCCGCCTGACAAAGTTCAATTTTCTCTTCAAGGGTCGCCAATAAGTGATGTTCCGTCGCTTTTTTGAAATAGGTTTTCGGGTGAGTTGCAAAACTAAAGGCCCCTGCCCAAGTGCCCCGTTTTTGAGCGTCTAGAAGACTTTGCTTAAAAACGGCTTGATGCCCCAAATGGACCCCATCAAACACACCAAGCGCGAAGACCCCTCCTCTTAGTGTATCAGGGAGAAAGCACTGTTCATCAAGACAAATATAGGGGTTAGGAGGCGTCATAAGTCGGTGTTTCCGCCACGAATTTGCTTAGGCCATCGGCTTCAAGATGAAGGCCTTCAACTAAGGCAACCGCTAAACATTGCGTCAGTAAAAGCAGTAAGAGGTCATCCGGCAAGTCCGTGTCCAGTGCCCAGTCCAGTGAACGGCCTAAAGCCAGCAAATTTGAAGGAGGCGCCATGGTTTTACTTGAGCGCACCCATAGATGAACGAGCCGTGGCGCATGGGCGGCATCCACATGTTGAAGATGGAGCTGAGCATCCGCATAAAAATCGGCACTGTCTTCAGTAGGTACGGCATAAATCAGTAAAGGCCAATGGGCTTGTTGGCGATGTAAAATGGAGCGGGGACCATGTTTAAAGCCTTCGTGATGATAGGTTAAAATAGGGCGACTGAGCGTTTCCGTTAATTTTAAGTGAACTTCTCCCAATACCGCCATTACAGAACTGCCCCCGATCACGGCAATGGGAGTCGTCATGGTAGTGGTCACTAAGTCGAGCAAGGCGTTCCATTGAGGATGCAGAAAAATGTCCGTCAAAGCCTGTTTGACGGAAGGGATCCAAGCGTTTAAGGCCTGACGGGTGGCTTGGGGGTTCGCCAAGGCTTTGAGCGTCACAGTGGTGGCGAGAAAGGTTTTAGTAGCCGCAATCGCCTCTTCAGGGCCTGCGTCTAAATAAAACGGGGTCAGCCCCAACCAATGCTCATGCGTTAAGGTTTCAGACGTGGCATTGGTAATGAGTAGGCCTTCTAGTCGTCCCCATGCCTGTTGAGCATGGTCTAAGGCTCGGCGTAAAGACGCCGTTTTCCCTGATTGGGAAACGGCAATCACAAAAGGCAACGCTTCATGGTGGAGGGGGGCTTCTTTTAAAAACGCTTCTAATTCCCACGGATAAAACAAGTCGACACGTTGAGAAGGGTGCGCATGAATCAAAGATTTCGACTGCCAGTCAACGGCATTATAACTTGATCCTTCTGCAACAAAAATCCATGCCTGTAAAGGATTGTGGGGCAGCGTAGGGAAGCGGTCTAAGCGACTCAGCAAGCCTTCTAAGACCTGCGTTTGAGCCAAGACATCCTTGACGTCAATGAGTTTAGGGCGTGTCGTCATGAACGCGTCCTTCATGTGAGGCATCTTCCGCGACGGGGGGCGTAAAAGGGGATTTGAGATACTTTAAGTAAATAAAACTACTGGTAATGAGTCCCATCCCTACGCCTAAGTTAATTAATCCCCGTGTAAAAGGATTGACCTGAAAAATGTTCAGTCCAATGCTAATAAGTAGCATCACACCAATGACAATCCAGCTTCGTAAGGGATAAACGTGAATGGCTTTTTGGGGAGACTCTAAGGCTTGTAAGCGTAAGATATTACGAATGGAAGATTTATTGAGAATAAACTTGCCTTTGAGCATCCCCAAAACTAAAGCACCCACCACACTGAGCGATAAAATCATCACAGAGGCCTGACTTTCTTGTAAAAAGTGGACGCCTCGAAAACTAAGCATCAGGCCCCCTGTCATCCAAATGGCAAAGGCCAAGCGCATGAGCGAAGAGGCCTCAAATCGATAGGGAATCGCTGCCAACACCAGTGGAATCATCACCATCGTCGCTAAACGCATGAGGCTTTGGGGATCTAAATACATAAAAAATCTCCTTTATGGAAGGGCTTAAACGTGAGAATCAAAGGTATTATCGCATAAAAATTATAAAGAAATGTTACAAGTTTGCACATCAGGGAAGGATTCTTTCTTTATTAAGACAGAGAATTCTACTTACTTGTAAGCCAGGGTTCTCGTGACCAACTTGCATTGATACTTGCTATACTAGGCCAACGACAGCGTTGGTCTTTTTCTTTGCGTTCATTTTCTTCCCCACTAGATGCTTTATTCCCTTTTAGATTATAGGGTTCTTGTTCGATACACCTTTGTAAGGCACAATGGATAAGCTGAAGGATGGGTATTCATGGGTTTTAATCCGCTTCCCTTTAAAAATAATCTACCCCCTGCTTTTAAGACAGATGCGCCTTCAGCATCCGTTGAACAGGGACAGAAACGTCCAGAAACGCCTGAATTAAGTGAGCTTATTTTACCGAAGCAAGCCCCCATGCAATCCAGCTCTAAAGCCAGTGGTCGGCTAGACGCGTCTGTATTTGCACCGACGACGGCTCAAGACACACCATCTTTTTCAAAGTTTCCTGTCGCGTCCCCTAAAATACGACGCATTGGGGATGTGTTAATTGAAAAAGGATTTTTAAATCCCGCTTACTTGGCCGGTGCCTTGGCCGAAGCCAAAGCCACAGGTGCTACCTTGGGGACGGTCGTGACCCGTTCAGGCTGGGTGACTGAAGAACAACTGGGCATCTGTTTGGCCGACTTGCATGGCTTAGAATATATTCGCGGTATGGATATACATTTAAAGCCTGAAGTGGTGAATTTAATTCCAGCCCATTTTATTAAAACGTATTTGGTGGTGCCTCATCTCTTAGATGTGGAAAAAGGTCGCTTGGAAGTGATTATCGCTCATCCAGATCATACCCGCATTTTGGATGATGTCGCCTTAATGACGCGCTACCGTATTGTCCCTAAAGTTTGTACCACCAGCGAATTAACGGTTTTGATTGACCAATTTTTCGCCACCAAATATGTCGCGGAAGATTTACTAGAAGCCTTAGAAGGCGATACGCTTCAAGGCTATGAAGAAAGTAGTGAAGATACCACGAATGGGGAAGTGACCACCGATTCTGCCCCTGTGGTGCAATTTGTGAATGTTTTGTTGTCTGAAGCGGTGGAAAAAAATGCGTCGGATATTCATTTGGAACCTCAGCCTCAACGTCTACTGATTCGCTTTCGGATTGATGGTATTTTACAAGAAATGCATAGCATCAATCTTAAAATGGCACCTGCGCTGGTGTCTCGTTTAAAAGTCATGGCGAAATTGGATGTTTCCGAACGGCGGCGCCCTCAGGACGGTCGACTACGTCACCAAATGGGCAGTGTGACCATTGACATGCGCTTAAGTACGATCCCCCTACAATTTGGGGAAAAAATGGTCATTCGGGTTTTAAAATTAAATAATGGCGCAGGACAACTAAACCGATTAGGCCTTTCCGATGAAAATTTTCGTCGTTTAAATAAGATGATTCGATCTCCGCATGGGATTCTACTCGTCACAGGTCCCACAGGTTCAGGGAAAACCACCACGTTATATGGCGCTTTACGAAGTATTTTAAGCCCTGAATGTAATATATCTACCATTGAAGACCCTATTGAATATGTGTTGGCAGGGGTTAATCAAATGCAAGTACAACCGAAGGCGGGTTTAACCTTTGCCTCTTCCTTACGCGCTTTATTACGTCAAGATCCTGATGTCATTATGCTCGGTGAAATTCGAGACGCGGAAACACTTGAAGCCTCTTTACAAGCGGCTATGACGGGGCATTTGGTGTTAAGTACGGTTCATGCCAATAGTTGTGCTAAAACCATTGCGCGTTTATTGGATATGGGAGCGCCTCCTTATTTGGTGTCGACAGCGGTGGTCGGCATTGTGGCTCAACGCTTGGTCCGTTCCTTATGCCCCCATTGTAAAACGCCTCATACCCCTACGGCAGATGATTTAGAACTTTTACACTATCATTCCGAACGCGAAAGCACCCCTTTGACGGTCTATGAAGCGGTGGGATGTGAACACTGTGAATTTAAGGGCTACAAGGGTCGGCAAGGGATTTATGAAGTGTTGAAATTGAATCGAGATTTGGCGCGCTTAATTGATACAGGCGCCTCTACCGTTGAAATTGAAGATTTAGCCATTAGTCAAGGGATGAAAACCTTGGAAGAAGATGCCATACGCTTGGTTCGCTTAGGCACCACCACCACTAAAGAAGTACGCCGAACCTTAGGCTATTAAATTCATACGCTAAAAGTAGAAAGCCCTAGATACCCATGCCTGTTTTTATTTATAAAGCGATGAATGCCAATACCCATACCAAGGTTCATGCTCGTTTAGAAGCGAAAGACAAGCAAGCGGCCAAGCAACAGCTCCGAGAAATGGGCTTAATGGTACAGAGCATCTCCGCCGTTAAAGATGATCGAGAAAAACAAGGCTTGTCGTCTCTGATGACGCTCGTGAAACGTGTGCCTTCTAAGCAAATTTTAATTTTTAGTCAGCAATTGTCCGCCGTATTAGAAGCGGGAATTCCTTTGATTGAAGCCCTTTTTATTTTAGAGCAACAAAGTAGCCATTCGTTATTACGTCAGGTGATTATAAAGGTTCGGCAAGAAGTCATTAATGGGGGCGTTTTTTCAGAGGCGATGGCGCAATGTAAAGTTTTTGATCGCCTCTACATTAGTATGCTTAAAATTGGAGAACAAACAGGGGAACTGGATCAAGCCTTGAATACGATGTGTCAATTGATTCGTCGTCAACTCGACTTGGAAGCGAAAGTACAAAAAGCACTAACGATGCCAATTATTTCTTTGGTGATTATCTTGGCGGTAATCATGCTAATGCTGGTGGTGGTGGTGCCTCAGTTTCAAAACTTTTTTGACCAACAAAAGCAAGACCTCCCCCTAATTACACAAATTTTGGTACAAAGTAGTCAGATTTTTCAAAAATTTTGGTGGTTAACCCTCTTAGTCAATGGAGGAGTCCTCATCGCGTTTAACCAGTATCGCTTAGGCATGGGAAAGCTTGTGATCGATCAACTCTTACTAAAGGTCCCCGTCCTAGGGGGCGTGGTGACTCGGATTTACACGCTACGTTATATTTGCACCCTCAGTACGCTCATTAGTAGTGGTATTATTTTAACCGAAGCCATGGGCACGGCGGCGGCCACGGTCCCTAATTTGGTTTTTAAACAAGCCTTTAAGTCTGCCGCAGAAGCGGTGGTGCTCGGTGGAGGTATTGCAAAACCTTTGGAAAAGGAAGGGATTATGCCGACAATGGTAACCAAAATGATGAGTGTGGGAGAACAGAGTGGTGAGTTTGAAAAAATGCTTAAAAAATCAATTGCCTTTATGGATGAAGAAGTCGAAGCACAACTACATACCATGACTGAACTGATTCAGCCCCTGATGACGCTTGTTCTAGGGGGGATGTTACTCTTTATTTTTGCAGCGATTTATCTGCCTATTTTTCAAATCGCGAAAGGCGGTTCTTAAGCAGTGACGCTAAGCGCCCAATAAAATTTAAAGGACTTTCCAGAAAGAAAGTCCTTTTATGATGTAAATTTCACGCTAAACGTTTAGGCCTGTTTATTTTAGGGTCGTTCAATTTGTTTGAGCAGGGTGTTGATGTCCATCGGTGATTCAGGCCCCCCCACCGCAGGAGGCAAAGGCGTTGGCGCCAAGCGTTCCTGTTCGAGCAAATCACTACGAGGAATTAACCCATTGGCGACCTGTTCATTTTGTAAGAACATCAAATAATCCACAGGATTCATATATTGGTTATTGTAATGCACTTCAAAATGAAGATGTGAGCCTGTGGAGCGTCCCGTGGAACCCATTAAGGCAACGGGTTGCCCAGGATGAATACGTTGTTTGTCCCGCACTAAACTTTGAGAACAATGCCCATAAACGGTATAAAGACCTTTACGGTCATGTTTAATCAAAACCATATTCCCGTAGCCTGCATACGGGCCTGAAAAGGCAACGACTCCCGCTTCTGGCGCATAAATCGGTGTCCCTACGGGAGAAGCAATATCGAGACCACTATGAAATCGCTGTTTTTTTGTGAAGGGATCTACTCGATATCCAAATTCGCTGGTGATGACCCCGCCTGCAGGCGCATAACGTAAGCCACTGGCTTCTGCATGGGATACCTGCGCCCCAAAAGTCAACAGACAGAATACAAGACTTAATACGACGGATATCGGTGTCGAATACTTCATGCGGAAACTCCCCATTGGATTGATGTCTTGGCTTTCATTGTAGAGGTTCACTTCCATTTCGGGCAACCCTCTACTTAAACGACTTTCTCTTAGTATGACAAATAAAGCCTGCTCTAGAATCCACCAAAAGGAGGGGGTGTTTTTATGTTTTATACGCTTAGCGTATTGGCCATGTCTAATTGGGTAAAATCAGGATATTTCGCCAAAACTTGGCGAATTTCAAGCAATTGATCCATCATCGGTTCCACCCATTCAAGGGGAATTTGATTCGGGCCATCGGACCAAGCCTGATCGGGGTTCGGGTGCGTTTCAAAGAATAGACCTTCAACCCCAGACGCCACGGCTGCTCGTGCTAAAACGGGGGCAAATTGACGTTTCCCGCCTGTTTTACCATTTAGGCCTCCGGGTTGTTGGACGCTATGAGTCGCATCAAAAATAGTACGTAAGCCTAAGCTTTTAACAATAGGGAAGCACCGCATATCCACGACCAAGTTATTATAGCCAAAGGTAGTGCCCCGTTCACAAATAAAGAGGTCTTGATT
>JBIJBR010000103.1:0-5993 GCA_044345135.1 Vampirovibrionales bacterium | reverse complement strand
CATGCTGAGCAATATCGAAGCCTTGCTCAAATCCCCGAGCTTTAAAAGCCTTTCGAATCAAGCGGTTAAAAACGCAAACTTAGACAACCTTGACCCTGCCACGCTGACGGCCGCCTTAATGCCGATTCAAAAGGCCCTTACCACCACCTACGGCACGCAAGACGTTCGCTTTTCGGTGGAGGCCCAAAGCCCCGACGGTGGCGTCACCATGGCCTTGTATGACCCTGCGACCAATGCCATTCGCATCTATTTACCCGCCTTACGCAAGCACTTGGTGGAAGGCACAGGCAAAGGATTAAAAGGAGACGCCCTACACAACTATGTGGTGGCGAACATTACCGCAAGCTTGGTACATGAAAATGCCCACGGCCGACAATACCAAGCCATGAAAGACCCACGACGCTTTGGGGCCACCACCCCTGAAGATGAAAAAGCCCTAGACGCCTATCGCGTGAATGTGCAAGTGTATAACAACCCCACAACCGCCTTACTAATGGAAGGAGACCTATACGCCTATGAACACCAAGCCCTAGAAGCGGGGGTAAAACCGTTTGAAGACCTTGCCAAAAAGGTTTTATTAAGTGACCCAACACCAAGCGCTTAAGGCCGTGGTATACCCAAAACCCCATGCGAAAAAAGTTACGAAATGTAACAAAACCCGCACAAAATAAAATACTTTTGGACTTAATGCTAGTGTATCAATTATTTTTGTTTAATGTATAGTATTTGTACGGCAGTTATGCTTTATAAATTTGGTTTGATCTCAGTTTATTCATTTTGACCCAGTAAATCTAAGTAAAGGAAAGAAACACATGATGGTTAGTAATTACACCCCACAATATGGTGGCTATGGTGGCTACTCTCGTCTAGCTCCCGCTCGGGACGCGCAAACAATAGACCCTAATGCTCAAGGCGGCGGTGCCTTGGTGGCTCAGTCCGATCCTAACGCGACTCCCGTGTACCCTCAGGAAATCGTGCCTGCCTCTGCTCCTAAATCAAACAATAATTTGTGGGGTTGGGCTGCTGCTGCTGCTGGTACAGCGATTGTTGCGACTACGGTGATTATGTCAAACAATAAAACCAAAGCTCTTGAAAAAGCTCTAGAGGAGGCTAAAAATCTTGCTCCTAACAACGTTACAACCCCCATTGCCAATGCGGTTGCTGACGCGGGTCACGCGGTTCAAAATGGTGCTCGAGATGCGTTTGAGAACTTTGCTGAGCATACGGGAAGCTATTTAGATGGCATACAGCTTGACAGCAAGTTATCTAGTCCCAAACAAATTGTTGGTGTCATCATTAAAAATGTGGAAAAAACCACAGGTGTTAAACCATTGAATCCCGGTCAAGAGCGTGCCGTGACTAACTTTTTCGCGGGTGGTGGAAATAGTGGACGTGATTTTGGTTTTAACTATGCTGAGTTCAATACTGCATTACAGTCAATGACTGGAGGTCAAATACTTGGCAATAGAACGGTCAAAGTAACAAATAGTGCAGGCGAGGTAAAAGAGTTTACCATCCCCAAACATATTAAAGATCATGTACAGGATCTACGTTTGCGTTCTGCGAGAGGTACTGATGCAAAAGCATTAGCTGAATTGAACAGTGGAAGAATGGTTGTAGTAGGTGCGAAAGACACTGGTGAACCTGTTCTTGCATTTAGAAATGCTTCGGGTGGCAAGCATTATGAAGCAGCCTTAGAACAAGTGGTTAACCATGAAGACAAGTATGTGCAAGATCAGGCCGTAGAGGTAGCAAAAGGACTTGGGTATACTCTTACCAAAAATGATAGTCATGTTACGCTTGTGAATGATGCTACTGGTGTTAAATCTCTCATTGCGCATAATTTCAATCCTGATTTGAGCGATCTTAGTCAGTATACTTTCAAAGACGCAGCTGGGAATAATTATCCAGTGACTAAACTTGAAAAACTAAGAGATAGTGATAAGGCTGTCGAAAGAGGTCAGTGGGAGGCTTTAAGCTTTACCCCTAGTGCATTTGGAGATGGCACTACTCATGTTGTTGGTGGAAGAACTGTATTGACTGATGCTGGGAAACCAACAATTACAGTCAATGCCAGTGTAGAGAAAAGCAAACGAGTCACTCCAGCACAGTTAGCTTAATTGTATTTGAACGTTTTAACGATCCTATTCTCTTCACAGAATAGGATCGTTTTTTATCGGTCACTAGCACAAACATACACTTTTTTTGTTTTTATGCTAATACGTTAGGTAGACCACGAAACAGGAGTAAGCCCATGGAATATCCCATGAATACGTCTTATACAGGGGCTCCCCTTAATCCCATGGCTCGCCCTTTGGCAAGGCCCCTTCCTGCGGGCTCTCCCATGGTCAAAAAAGCCCCCCCCCCTTCAGAACCCAGTATCAATTGGGACAACGTCGCTCTAGGTGTTGCAGGCCTTGTGGGCGCGGGTATTTTATGCACCATGTGCTATAAGCGGGACTGGAAGATATGGGAAAATACATTAAGTACCCAGTTAGACGAGTTAAAACACTTAAACCCCCTAAAGCAAAGGGTGGCAGAGCTGGAACAAAATGTACCCACGCCTCATGCCAATTCCACCACTCGGGCTGCGACAAGGCCACAGGCGCCGTCTCGGCATGAATTGGATGCGTTTCCTGATGATGAATTCGAAGGAACATTTTGGAATCCTCTTTTAGGAAGGCTCAATATCTTGCGCCCTGATCCTTCTGCGAATGTTCAACCTGACGACTATTTAGGCGAGTTAATAAAATTTGGATTCGATTATAGTTACCCTAGAAAAGTCTATACGTATAAGGGAACTTTTAAAAATCCTGATATAGAAGCCATTCGTACTGCCGTTTCCGTCGCTTCAAGACGGCGTAAAGATGTAGATGTCGACAGTATTCTTGAGAATAAGCCTCATCTTTATCTTTCTGAAGGTCGTTCAGGATTATTAGGGCAAGAAAAATATTTTTTGGCGACCAATACCGATACAAACATTCAATACTATATTCCCCATATCGATTTAAATCGTATCCCTCCTTCAACGGTGAGTACGTGGGTAAAGGACGGCTTGTTTTTATTACCTCCGAATGAAACGTTGCAATCGTTATCGCGCTCTGGCGTCAGAAATTTTAAAGTTCAAACAGGGGGGCTCCCGCAAAAAGTCTTTATTGACGGTGAAGCTCATGTTTTACCGGGCTTTTTAGTCCCCAACTAAGGCAAAGGCTTGCGTTTGCTTGGGCGGGGGTCGGGGTCTTCTTGCCGTGGGTGGCCCGCTAAGTTTGTTTGCCCTTGCTGGGGCTTAAAAGGGGGCGGGGCGTCGTCGTCGTCCACAGGGGGGGGCGCTGTTCGCTCAGGGCTTAAAGGAATCGGCACACGGCGCGCGTCCGCGGTGATGTTGCTTCGGCGTACGGCGTCTTTGACTAGGCGTTCACCTTCTAGGTTAAAGGAAAGGTTCAGGGAAGCACCCTCAGGCAACGCGCTAAGCGTATTCGTAGAACGATCCCCCGTAAACGTCGCGAAGGGGGTGGCTTGACGCGAAAAAACCGCAGGCCGTAAGCGTTGTGGATTCGTCGCTTGAAGCGGGTCAACATTCACGGGGTTTTCACGGTTTGACGAGGGGGCTTCTAAAGTGGACGCCTGCACAGGCGTGGTATTAAACGAAGGAAGCTCAGCAAGAAGACTGTTTTGAGTATCTTCTTGAATAGAAGGGGGCGTCAAGGGGGCTGGGCTTTCGGCGGTTGACGTTTTTCTCTTAGACGGACTCGAAAGGCCCGCCACCAAGTCAATCACCGTCGGGAGTCGTTGGCTGGCCTGATTAATGCTTAAATCATCCAAGGCAGGAAAATCCAAGAGCCAAAACCACTGATTCGCCGTCAACTTTCGACGAATCGAAAGTATCCCGCCCGCCGCATCCGACAAAATCCCTAGGCTCCCATCCGCATTTTGAATCACTTTCACGCCATCGCCATATTGACGAACTTCCATCCCCAAATTAGGCAAGGCCACGTCATTGGCGGAATCAAATAAGGCTTGCCATTCATCTCGACTCATGACTAAGCCCCTCACCGCGCTGGCATAGGCGCCTTGCGTATAATAGGGTAAAAAATCGGTATTCGCAGGGGGCGTATACGCGGTTAAGCGAGAGACAAAGGGGTCGCCATAGGTGGTAAATCCCGCCGTATTCAAGCGATACGTTTGCGACAGATTGGCCGCCGTAAAGGTGGAGGCATAATCCGCATAGTTGCTGGTCTGGGTGAGCCGTTGCGTCTTGGGGTTCCACCACCAAAAGCCCAAGCGGTTCGGATCGCTCGTGCTGGTGTCGGCGTTGACTTGAATCGTGGGGAGGGTGTAGCCGACGGCATCACTCGCGTTGATGTCCGCCAAGCGAATCGTGTAGGCGCTATCCGCCTTTAGGGTCGCCGTCGATGCTGGCGATCCGATGGTCACCTTCTTGCGTTGGCGCCAATCATAATACGTTAGCGGTTCCGTAGGAATAGAAAAGAACGACATGAAAGATCCTCTTCAACGTTATCATGGGTATCGGCTGAAAAAAGCGTAAAAAAAGTAGAATCCTCCCAAAAAGGGGTTGTTTTGAAAGCAGAGGCTTCTTCATACTTGTGCTAAAGTAGAGAAATCTCTTACTCATACGCTTAAAAAGGATGTATTGCTGTGATGAATACCGCTGCCCTTTCTCAGAGCATTCAAGCGACCGTTTTAAATTTGAATGCCTTGGACCATGCGCCGAAAGGCTTTGTCAGCTTGGCCCAAGCGCCTATTTTAGATCCCAAACTGGCCCAAACACGCTTGTCTTTTGAAGAAGCACTCTTTTTGTTTGAACAAGCCGATTTATATGAACTGGCGTATCGTGCCAACCAAGTTAAATCCGTTTATCATGGTCCTGATGCCCCGATTACCTTTGTCATTGATGCCAATGTCAACTATACCAATATCTGTCATGTAGACTGTAAGTTTTGCGCCTTTTACCGCCATGCGGACGCGGAAGATGCCTATGTCTTGAGCTATGATCAAATCGCGAAAAAAGCCCAACGCTTAAGTGACGCTGAGGGAACTCAGTTCTTGCTTCAAGGGGGAGTGAATCCCGATTTACCCATGGCGTATTATACGGATTTACTTCAGCGCTTAAAAAAAGACTTTCCTCATTTAACCTTGCACGCCTTTTCAAGCTCCGAAATTTCACAAATGGCGCAGATGACTCAGCAGTCTTTATTCGAAGTGATTCAAACCCTGATTGATGCGGGATTAGATAGCATCCCTGGAGCGGGGGCGGAAATTCTTCACGACGATATTCGGAACCGAGTGAGTCCTAAAAAAATCAATACCCATGGCTGGTTAGAAGTCATGGAAGTGGCTCATCACTTGGGTTTAAAAACGACGGCCACCATGATGTTTGGGATGACCGAACAGCCTTGGCATATCATCGACCACTTATTTCAAATTCGTCATCTGCAAGACGTTACAGGCGGGTTTACCGCCTTTATCCCTTGGACCTTTCAAGCACCGTTTACCCAATTACAAAAAATGCCGATTGAATATCAAGCCACAGGCGTTGACTTTTTAAGAGTGGTGGCCATTGCTCGTATGGTTTTAGACAATATCCCCAATATTCAGAGTAGTTGGTTGACTCAGGGTGAAAAAATTTGTCAAACCGCCCTTTGTTTTGGCGCCAATGATATGGGTGGACTGGTCTTAGAAGAAAATGTGGTCACACAAGCAGGCATTACTCATATTAATCGCGGGGTGGCAGAGGCTTTGGCGCTGATTCACCCTTTGGGGAAAGACGCCGCTCAACGCAATACCGCTTATCAGATTCTGAAACGCTTTCCACGTCCGCATTAAAACGAGAGTATTCACTCGTTTTACTTACGAAGTCCCTTCACCTGCTGATAAAAATCTTCGGCCTGTTGACTGCCTTCCAGTACGCAGACTTCAAAGCATTTTTGTTGAATCCATAAGGGATCAGGGTCTTGATATAAGGCATTTAAGGT
>JBIJBR010000098.1:0-6103 GCA_044345135.1 Vampirovibrionales bacterium | reverse complement strand
TTCCCTTTGCGTCGCATTTAATCGATCCGCAATGGTTAAGTCCTCAGGAAAAACAATGGCTGGTGGACTATCATCAAGCCATTCTCAAGCGTTTAACTCCTCGTTTGCTTGAAAAAGATTCCGCCGCTTTGGCATGGTTAGAGCAGTCTTGTCAATCATGTAGACGAGTTTTATCCTAGAATCTTTAAGAGAAGCTTAACTAAGGTTCCCCTCCCCACTAAAGTCTGTTAGAGTAAAAGAAGTTTGAAGCACCTTATGTTTTAAACGGTTTTATTTTATTTTAAAAGGAAATGTCTATGACCACTCAAGTCACCTTCAAGGGGAATGTCGTTCAGTTACAAGGGCAAGAAATTCAAGTGGGGCAACAGGCGCCCAATTTTGAATTGTTGAATAACAAGCTTGAAACCGTTACATTGGCCAACTACAAAGGCAAAACCGTTTTCTTAAACGTTGTGCCTTCTTTGGATACACCTGTGTGTCAAATTCAAAGCCGTCAATTTTACCAAAAATTAAATGGTAAAAAGAATGTTGAATTTGTAACGGTTTCCGTCGATTTGCCTTTTGCTCAGGCTCGTTTCTGTGATGCAGAGAATATTCAGACCACCACATTGAGTGACCACCGTAACACTCAGTTTGCGCAAGCTTACGGATTGTTATTGTCTGATTTACGTTTATTAACGCGTGCGGTGATTATTATTAACGCACAAGGTAAAATTGCCTACAGTGAAATCGTTGCTGAAGTGACCAATGAGCCTAATTATGATGCGGCCTTAAACGCGTTAGAACAAACGCTTTCGGCTGGCGCTTCTGCTTAATTTATTGATTTAAATTAACTGAAACTGTAAAGCTCTCTTTCTTAGTTGAAAGGGAGCTTTTTGTATGAATTTTGAGGGCTTTGGCTCGTACGCTTGGGGTTCATCCCTTATACTAAAAAAGCAATGCATAGTGAGTAAAGCGTGTAAGAGAAGAGAAAGTCACCGAATGGCACGGCATAAAAAACACCCTGAACATGAAAATTTAGAACGTTGGCTTGTGTCTTATGCTGATTTTATTACCTTGTTATTTGCCACGTTTACGGCTTTGTATGCGATTGCCACCTCCAAATTAACAGACAGCACGGGCGCGGCGCAAGAAATTAAAAAATCCTTTCAACAAGAAACGCTTTTAAAAGGGATCTCTTCCATTCTTACAGGGCAAAGTACACCGACGGACAAACCTAACCCGATGTTTGAAGAAACAGGAAAAGGCGAAGGGGTGATTGGCCAATTTGACAGCTTAACCTTAACCCAAGGGGAAAAAAAGGCTCTAGAAGACTTGATGGAAGAATTAGACGAAGTAGCAAATGATATTGCTGAAAAATTGAAAGATGCAATGGGGGCCGAAAATTTAAGTCCTGCTCTCGGTTTGAAAGAACAAGTCGACGGGAGAGAGGGAGTCCCGTTACGGGGTTTAGAAGTGACATTACAGGAACGAGGCTTAAAAATCAGTTTTGACAGTCGTTTACTTTTTCCTTCAGGAGAAGCCAATTTAAATCCAAAAAGCCTTCGCTTTGTGGATGAAATCGCGAGTCGTTTGCTGAAAAGCGTCCCGACGCATCTGATTCATATTGAAGGACATACCGACAATACCGCTATTTTTGGGCGTTACCCATCGAATTGGGAATTATCTTCTGCTCGTGCCTGTACGGTGGTACGCTATTTTATTGACCACCATAAGTTTACACCGTCTGATTTAGTGGCGGTGGGCTATGCGGACAGTCGCCCTGTGACGTCCAACAGTACACCGAGTAATCGGGCTAAAAATAGACGCATTGATATTATTCTTCACAGCCGTGCGGGGGAAAACCATTCGGACCCTATTCGGCAACACCGTAAAGAAAAGATATTGATTGATCAAAATCATCGTTTTAGTATTGAAAATAAGCGGGCCAAAGACACCCCTGTGGATATTACGCCTGTGCTTAAGGCGGATATTGCTCCAGTAGAGCCTCCAACAGAGGCAAGCACGTCCACCCCAATGAAACAAAAAGCGTCAAAACCCATCAAAAATACGATTAAAACCAGTCAAGCGCCCCTAGTAGAAACCATGAAACCTATTGAAGAACAACATTTGCCGATTTTTGATGAAAACGGGCAAATTGTGAATGCTGAAAAAGTGAAAAAATCTAAACCCCAAAACGCACAAAAATAATGGCAGTGGGTTTTAAGCGTTTGTAAACCTTGTATCGAAATAAGAAATCCAGTATAGTAGGAGAAAATATCTCCGTGCGTTTGGATCTTTGCTCCGTACAGATTTCACGTCGCCTTGTTCACTGTTGATGGCTGTAAGACGCCTAAATGCTCAGGTGCTTTCTCCTTTTTAACTGAGGTCTTTCTCTTCATGCGTTTTATGATGACTCCTTTTTCAATAATGCCCACTCTGATCCCTTCTGCTTCCTTGGCACGCCAAGGTCAAGAGGCTCATATGGCCCATGTCGCTCATGGGGCAGGCGGAGCAGATCTTGCCACCTTGGGTAAGGCGTCTTTGGCTCAGCAGGTGATACTTGTAAAGCACTTTAAATATTACGTTTATTAATAATAATAAAATAAAAACGGCAGTATCGAAAAAGATCCCTTACTCAATCGTCTTTTGTCTTCTGTGTTGACCAAAGAAAAGGACGATTCTAAAATCGAATTTTTACAAGGCAGTACCTTGAATGTTGTCGGACATTTTAGCGAAGGCTTTACCTTGGCGGTAATGATTAAGGGGCTCCTGCACTATACCAAAGTTCGACAAGCCGAAGAAGACGGGATGCTGGTTCCTGGCCAGATTTTAGCGGGTCGTGGGGAAGATGGTCACTTTTATCGTGTGCGGTATCAAAAAAATGGGGTGGGGTCTAAAAATGATTTTTGGAAACAAGCGGGTCAAAATCCCACGGGGGACAGTGTCAGTATTTTAAGGTCTAAACGCAATGGATTTTTCGGATTTTTAACCGCTTATGAACCCGTAGCGCGTTTGCTGGATCCTAACAATACGCGCTATAATAGTCCCTTTTTAGATGTTCAATTTTTGGATGAACACGCGACGCGTTATCGGGCCAGTGTCTTGGGGAATCAAGCTCAAGCCACCATTACGGCGGACAATATTGTCGATCGTCGGGGGCATCCTTCTGGTTATGCCTTTGATGTCATTGAACATAAGCCCAGTAAAGAAATGCGTTATTACCGTAAAGCCTTTAGCGAAGAATTAGAACATGATTTGGGGGATCGTATTAGGGAAGATTTAGGGAAATTGCCTGTGCTACGTCAGCTCGGACGCTATGCACAAGGTTCAGAAGGGCGCCCTCGTGTTAAGCAGCACACTCAGAAATGGGGATGGTTGCCATGGGTTAAAGATAATAAGTCTTCCAACCTGCGTGCGATCCGTCAAACAAAGCCTTTAAACCGTGCGAAGCAAGGGAGCTTGTCTATTGAAGATTTGCCGATTCCTTTTGATCCGCATGCCGTTTTAAGCCTTAAAAAGAAGGATACTTTAAGTAAGTTCTTAAAATATGTACCGCCTTTGGATCATTTGGTGGGTTGGGGTGTGATAGGGGGATTATGTGCCGCTATTTTTGGGACATGGGTAGAAGCCAGCCATGCCAATATTAGTATTTTCCCTAGTGGTGGTGGATCTCCCGCTCCCGCGGAGGGAGCAGCCTCCCATGGTGGTGAAGCCCACAGTCCCGTGCAATTCTTAAAACAACCGGTTCTCACGACTTAAAAGGGGTTAGGCTTCTTCTAAGTAGTGCTCAGGGGGCGTGTCTTGGACCTGGTAGACTTTTAGCTGTGCTTGGGCCGTCATGGTTTTTTGAAGTTCACCACGCAATAAGCGGTGATGCGCGTCTAACGCCACCCCTAAGCGGGTGTCAAAGTGATTGAGTTGTTGTAACTTTTTCAATAGACGCTGACGATCTTCAGGGTCTAAGGTGACGTTGCTCGACAAGGCGTGGGCTTGATGTAATAAGCTCCCTCGTAATAGAGAGGCCTGTATTAATTCAGGCGTCAAGCCTTCTTCTATATGGTCAGGGGCTTGCGCCAAACCCGCGATTAAGGTCATGGTGAGCCGTTCCACTTCGACTAAAAGCGACTCTAATTCTTGAAAAATCTCATAAACTGAACGTGTCACGGCCGCCGTATTCCTTTACATTTTAGGGTATGTTTGCTTGGGCTTTGGCCTCTTGTTGGACCAATTCGATGGCTTTAACCCATGTTTGCCGAAGCTCGACTAAATGCCCTAGGACATCGTCAATGCGTGCCGTGTCTTTTTGTATATTGGCTTGTATCAACTCATGATGCAAATATTCGTATAAGGTCATTAAATTTTCTGCCACAGCCCCTCCGATTTTTAAATCCAAGCTGGCCATAAACTCCGCAATGATGTTCTGCGCTTTTAGTAAGTGCGTATTTGATTTTTCATAGTCTTTTTCATGAATACCTTTTTTGGCAATTTTGCAAAAGCGAATGGCGCCGTCATAAAGCATGACAAGTAATTGTTCTTTACTGGCGGTCATGATTTGTTGTGCTTCGTATTGCTTGGTGTGTTGTTGATGCAAGCGAGCCGAAGACGGAGGAGGTTCTTTATAATTCATGTTTGTCCTTTTAGGCCTATGAGTGGAGCATATACTTCAAATCAGTGTTGCATCGTAGATTCTTTTAGTTTAACGATTTTATCGCGCCAATAGATTCACCTTAAGGTGTATATTTCTCTAAAGTTTTAATCAGAAGATGAAGCGCCTTGGCCCGATGACTACGTTTATTTTTTTCGGCCAAGCTGAGTTCTGCCATGGTCACGGGAAGGACTTCCCCTGTGCCTGCTTCGACGGGGTGAACCATGGGGTCATATCCAAAGCCGTTACTCCCCCGTAAGGTTTCATCCTGACGGATGAGCAAGGCGCACTGTCCTTCGACTTCTGTCCATTCCTCCGTTTCTAAATGAAGCAGTGCAAGCGCACAGACAAAGCGGGCGTGCCGATTGGAATGTTCACGCATTAAATGATAAATCCCTTTACAACGCTCTGTATCATTACTCGCGCCTGCCAACCAGCGATTAGAGCGTACCCCAGGGAAGTCGTCTAAGCCTTGATGCCCCGCCAAGGCGTCTACGATAAAACCAGAATCGTCCCCTAAGGTGAATTGGGCCCCTGCTTTTCGAGCAAACGTTTTGACAAAATCTGCTTTGAGTCGGGCATTGCCTGCAAAGGTGGCTTCATTTTCTTCTAATCCTTCTAAAGGTGGGGGTAGGAGTACTTCAATGGCAAGCCCTGCTTGGGTAAAGACTTCTTGAATGTCTTGCACTTTATGGAGATTTCCTGTCGCGAGCACTAAACGCAAGGGGGAGAAGGATCTATTTTTTGGAGCATCCATAGATAACGCCTTTCTTCTTCGAGTTTCATAAATTGACTGGGGTGCGGAAGCGCCTCTAAAATGATACGGAGCCCTTGTCCTTTTTGAGCCAGCGAATCCGCTAAAGTTTGGATTAAACGGGCTTGAACGGCGACTTCATTTTCGCTTAAATTCGTTAAAATTAAGAAGCCTTGTGGTTTTAGTAAGGCCCATAAGGCGTCTAAAACCTTCAAAGGATTAAAGAGGGTTTTAGGTAGCCCCCATGCGTGGTGTTCATGGGCTAAGACAAAGGGTAAAAAACAAGACACCACATGGGCGGTGGCGGGCGCATGCTTGGCAAAGTCGCAAATATCGGCGTCTACAAAGTGAAGATCCTGCTGAAATTGTGCTTGAATCTGTTGCACCAGCCCCTGTGCATAATCGCCACGGGTGTAGCCATCCAGATAATGCCGATAAGGATCCACTTCAACGCCTGTCACCCGAACTGATTGGCTTAAAGTCTTGGCCACAGCCCAACAGGCGGGGAGAAGCGCGCCGTTTTTGCTTCCTACATCCACCCAGTGACAGTGTTCAACTTCTAAGGGAGGCAAGGCTTGTCGACAAGGGTCTAATTGATCCAACTGATATAGGGATTCGAGCCGTACCCATGACCAGGAGGGCGCGGTGATTTGATCTAAGGGATAACGGGTGAGTAAGTCTTGACGCCGTGTGATTAAATAAGGGCTTAAGGGTCGGGTATG
>JBIJBR010000132.1:0-5178 GCA_044345135.1 Vampirovibrionales bacterium | reverse complement strand
CTCGGACGCCTCGGATTTTTGCGTTGACGTCGATTGGTGCAAGGGGTTAAGGTGCTCACGTCTTAACGCAAATAAAGTGTCCCGTCATTCGCTCGCCCTGTCCGCTCTCCCGCTATTTTGTAACATTTTCGTTATCTTTAGCACAAGTTTTGGATCACACTGTTTTATGCATTTTTATAACACTCTACTCAAACAGTCTAAAATAAAGATCTTGTATCATTCCCCTGAACACTCTCGAAAGGAGTCCCTTAATATATGCGCCTTACCACCACCTCACCCGCCGCCACAGCAGAAATGAAGCGTTCCCAAACTCAACTGAGAACAGGACGCCTAAGTCGAGAATCTATACCACATATCGAATCGGAATTAGATTTTTTAAAAACTGCTCCCAGAAAAAATTTACTAACTACTGTAGTCGTCAATTGTTTGCTTAATCTCTGCGGAGAAAAAGAAGATTTACTCTATTTTGTAGAAAAACTTCATCAGCACCCCCGTGCTCTCATCGCAATTCGTGAAGATTCTGTAACCGTCTCTTTCCCCAGTTCGACTAATCAAAAAGAAAAGATCTGGAAAAGAGCTGAAAGGAGTTTTTTGAAAGACACTTTAAATGAAGTTGAAAGGTATTTAAATCTACGGCGAACCCCTTTCACCCCCACAAAAGGCACGCTCGAAGAAAGATGGAAAACAATACAGAACACTATTTCAAACTCATAAAGCAAAAATCCTCATCCTCCACTCAAAAAATTAGATCCTTCCCCCCCAAAAAAAACAATAGGTTTTGTTGAGATTTAATTTTGGCCACGGCAAGGCAGCTGCAAAATGCAAGAAGGCGGTAAAACGCCTTTTTGTTTTGTCGAAGCGAGAAAAAAGCCGTCGGCCATGCTTCATAAAGCCAAACAAGCATTCGATTTTGTGACGCTCTTGATACAGTGCTTTATCATAAAGCTATTTAATACTTACCAGACCCATTTCTCTAGTTCGTTTAACTTCTTTTCAATTTTATGGTCGTTGTAAACCGCTTGGTAACCATCGCTCCCTTTGACAGGGATAAGATCGACGTCATTCTTCATTTCATAATCGTATTTGGCTTCTTTTACAGGTCCTTTTGATGAAAAATAGCCATCAGCTCCAAAGAATAATCCCGTCACTGCGGTCGCGCCTATTGCAGCCAAATTGTACCACTTGGGTAATGTGCCACCTACTATTTTTGGAATAAATGAGGCCAACCCAATAAAAGCAGCCCCCAAGGCACCATTCGCTAAAGCACTAGCGGTTCGAGTATGACGAAATGAAGGGGTAATGTGAACCAATGCCTCTTCATTATCTTCTGTCCTTCTTTGGGGGGTGCTATTTCCTTGAATAGTATTAGGCTCCTTACCTAGTCGTTGACTGTCATTTGATCCGTACCGATTAACATTTAGCGTCATTCTGTAAAATCTCCGTTTCATCTTTTTTAAACACTAACTGTATTAATGTATAATGACATTAAAACAAATTCAAACTAAAGGGTGCTACTTTAATTTTCTACCCTAAACAGCGAGACTAAGAGTAGGAGCCAAAGGAAGCACGCGAGACGTGGACCATGGCACGTCCTGCTGAATATATTCCACCAAGCTTTGATACACCTGAGGATGCGTCTCTTTCAGGAAAGAGGCTTTCGCTCCGCCCCATTCCGCTTCTAGTATTTCATCCGCCGCACGTTCAGAATGCGCTTGAATGGCTTCTGGGATTTGGGCTTGGCCGAGGCGTCGTTTAACTGAAAATAAGTCAAGGTAAAGTGTTTCAGAATCAGGAGAAAACATGGATCAATCCTTTGTCAATGAGACTAACAAGTAGATAAAGGCGCCTCCATTTTTTTTTGTGCTACTGAATCGTTCAGGGTCAGTGCTTGAAGCATTGCCTTAAAACGCTTGTCTTTCAAAATGGTTTTATCTATAATTTTTGTAAGATAGTTTTCTCTTTCTCTATTTCTCCCTATTTTTTAGACAAGTATAAGGTACTGATGTTCATGAAACTGGCGACATTGCAGATGACAGCTCCCGCGTTCCGCTCCCCCCTACAACGCCAAGGCAATAAGGCAGATGACAGCTCCCGCGTTCCGCTCCCCCCTACAACGCCAAGGCAATAAGACAGATGCTCCTTCTGGCGAACCCCTAAGTCTATTCGATTATTTTTGAAGCCAAAGAACATTCTTACAAGAGGGAAAGGCCTAACGCCTATTCTTGGAAAGCAGAATGCTGAACAAACCCTTATACAAATGGCAGGTATTACTAATACGTTTTTTCAGCGCTCTAATTTTTTACCCGAAATGAAGGTCTTTAGCACTACTGAACAGATCAGTCCCCCAACAAAATTACAATCAGAAAAGATTCGTATGATACCGTTTATGCAGATCCCTTCCCGATTGACTCCAAAATTAGCAGCACAATTAAAAATTGGTGAAGAGGGTTATATGGGGAGACTCTTGGTATTGATCAACGCTCTTCAGGATGCGTCAGATCCTTCATTACATCCGAAAGGGGGTTCTGCTTATGGATTGGACCTTAAAGGAATTCCAGACACTTTGACGCTTGACAATCCTCGAATAGAACGCGTCGTGAATACATTTCTAAGGTCAAATCAATCGCTTATAGACGTGTTTAGATGGAATATTGCTCACTTAATCGCTCGCAAATAGTGGGTTTTAAGCGCTCGACAAAGGGGGGCAAGGCGTGTCACGCTGGTAGGGATGCCCCCTTATGCTGAGATTAGGCCTGTCGCGAATCGAAGGCGCACTTGCCCTGTTTTGCCGTGCCTAGGGGGAGCATCGACGGATGCTTTAATCTTTGCATAGAGAGACCCCCACCATGAACCCACCTGCTGATGCCAATCCCCCTTTAAACCCCGATGCGCTCCCCTTACAGGCCTTTTGTCGCCCTGCCGTGTGGGACGAACTAGAGCGCATCAACCAGCTCCTTCCCTCCCATCAAGCGCCGATGGCCAAGTCCCAAAACCCCTTGGCGTGGGACGCGCGTCGTCAAGCCGTCGCGAAAGAACGCGCCCTGATTTATGCCCGCCTGCAAGCGGACGCTGACTACGCGGAATTGCTCCAGCGGGCGTGTCGACACGATATTTTACTATGGTTTCGCTATTTCGCGTGGACCTTTGATCCTCGACCCGAGGCGAATAGTCCTGAAAAAGCCAGTCGTCGAAGCATCGGGAAATTGCCCTTGGTCTTATTCCCCTTTCAAATGGAAGCCGTCTTACGTATGAATGACGCCATTGAACGCGGGGAAGACTTGCTCATTGAAAAAAGTCGGGACATGGGACTGTCTTGGCTCTTGTGCTTGGTCTTTCAATATCGCTGGATGTTTAAGGCCAATCAACAATTTTTAGTGGGCAGTCGTAATTATGCCAGTGCGGACACCAAGCATGATTTGGCCACCCTGATGGAAAAATGTCGCTTTAATCTTAGAGAACAACCCGACGCCATGCGCCCCGTGGGCTTTGACTGGCGTAAGCATGATGTGGGCGGTAAATTGGTGAATCCGCAAAACGGAAACCTGATTATGCCTGAAGCGGCCACGGAAAATTTTGCCCGCGGGGGGCGCTATACCGCCATTTTAATGGATGAATTTGCCTTTTGGCCCATGGCGGATGGGGCCTATTCCGCCGCGGGGCAGTCCAGCTTATGTCGCTTGGTGGTGTCCACGCCCAACGGCAAGCATAACCGTTTTGCCTTGGAGCGCTTTTCAGGCCTAACCTCTGTCATGACCCTGCATTGGAGCCTGCACCCCTTTAAAGACCAATACTGGTACAATGCGCAAAAAAACCGCTTGCTCAAGCATGAAATCGCCCGAGAACTCGACATTAGCTACGAACATAGTAACCGTGACAAAGTCTTTGAAGAATTTACGCCCAAGCATAAGGCATCGCTGACCTATAACGCGGATTTACCGATTCACCGTGTTTGGGATTTTGGCTACCATGCCCCTGCGGTTTTGGCCATGCAACGAGACGTCTGGGGGCGGATTGTGATTTTGAAAGAATGGGTGGGGGAACGCGTGGTCTTGCGTCATTTTGCCACGCAAGTTTTGAAGGACTGTGACGCGTTATTTGGGGAAGCGGCGCGCTTTCAGGATTTTTGCGACCCTGCGGGGCATCAGCATAATGACAAATCCGAACACACCAGTATTGAAGTGTTGGAAGCCTTGGGGGTTTATCCCACGGGGGTGCGTTGTGGCATTAATGAAAGCATTGACAAGGTGCGCCACTTAATGATTGAAGAGCGGGATGTGTTGCCCACGGCTGCAAGCGGGGGAGCTACTGTGGAAGGGCTTGAGGGTTCTACCCCTCTGGTCCCCGCTTTACCCTTGGTGATGAAAACCCCTGCCTTTTTGGTGGACGATACCGCTTGTCCCATCTTAGTGCATGCCTTAGAAGGGGGCTATCGTTATAAATCGGCGGATTCAGAAGAGCTTGCTCAAGAGCACCCCTATGAAGATGTGGCGGACTGCCTGCGTTATGGGGTGTGGGTTTTGGGCAAATTATTGATGGAGTCTAGCGACTGGAGCCGTGAAGAGCGTAAGCGTCGCTATCAGCGAGAAGTGGCCTTGGCCCGCAGTCGTCGTCACCAACGCCGCCCGTTTTACTAGGGTGCTTCAGGTTTTTGGTTCTTTGACAATTGCATATTTCGGGTAATAAAGTGTAAGAGGTCCTTTTATTTACCAAGGTAAAAACTTTGCTAAAACATTTTTAGCTTTTTTTTCCACAGCAGAGGCTTCTCTACTTTCAATGGCTTCTATTAATTGCGTTTTTAAGGTTTCGCAAGATTCTCTAAATTTTCTATGCCACTCTAAGCCTTCTGTATCTTTTAATGGAGGTATTACTCCCCCATTAAGTAGATTTCTAGCTTTACGCTGTAGGGAACGTATTTTATCTGGCTCTTGCACTTGAGACGGGTTTGGTATTGTTCCGCAGGCTTCATGGGATTGAAAAATTAAGTCCGTTAAAACGTCTATGTCGTCTTGTGTGCCGTTTTTAAGAAGCTGTTCTAATGCTTGATCGTCACTGTATTGTTTATTGGGCTTAAGATATTTAGAGTAAAGAGCCCTTCTCGCGTCGTATAATGGGAATAGTTCAGAATCATGAAACTCACGTTTGAAATCATCTAGACGATGATATCTTTTTATAATATCT
>JBIJBR010000097.1:0-6170 GCA_044345135.1 Vampirovibrionales bacterium | reverse complement strand
GGGTGGTCGTGGCCTTAAAACCCTAAAAAAGCTGTGGAAACGCCTCCAGTTATTTAAGGTTGAGGTGTATTGCGCAGAGCACGGGATCGCTCGCTTTAAGCGTCGTGGGAAGGGGGTGTCTCGGAGCCTGAAAGACTTAATGCCTGCGGTAGCCATTTACTTCCACCAAGTCAACTTAAAATATAGCTAAATGCTTAAATGTCTCATTTTTTCCATATAGGCTCCAAGCACAGGAGACGGTTGTATAGCGCCAGAAATAATGCGGTCCATCTTCATAAGTGAACGTTTCTCTTATTTTTTAATTCGCCAAATGGTCAGTATATAAGGATAAAAACATCGTCAAGCTAAACTTGTGCTACCGCCTTCTTGCATTTTACAGGAAGCATGAACAATGGCTAAAATAAAATATCAACAGAAGCTAATCATGTTCTTAATGATTTTATACACTTAAATGAGACTACACAATCTTTTAAGGGGAAGGTTCGACGGTGTGTACCGATTATTTCCCTGCTTATAATTCTATTGTTGAAGGGGTTACGCACGGGGTCGGCAAGGCTTACACATGGGCTGTGGAGAGCTTAAACAGTCGGATGCGTCATTATTTAGCCCGTTTTAGGCAAAAAACCTTTTGTTATTCAAAGTCTGAAGCGATGGTAAAAGCCACCCTCACCCTCTTTTTTACCCCTGATTGGCAACGATATCTATGTTAACTGTACAACGCCCTTTTTTTGCACAAACCAAAAACCGTAGCACACTTTTGGGGTACTACGGCTTCAATGCTATAAATGGAGCATACGGACAACAGGGAAAGCAAAACACATTAAGCTATTATTCTAGACAGACTGTAGAACTCAACAGCAGTATCATGGTCAATATGTCAAGGTGTTGCAGGTACACTTATTTAACAAAAGAAGTTTATCACCATGGCACTACAGCGTCTAGTGGATATTTTAGATAATTTTTATATTTCTTTCACAAAAACGTCTAAAAGCGCACTATAATAGGAAATAGAGGGTTTTTGTGATTTACTTACAACTGTAATAGTTTGTTACAATACCGCTTTTCGGGAGCCTTGCCCTCGTCCATTGCTACGCTTAAGGGGCGAAAGATTTATGTTTACTTTTTTTCAGTCGGCATCTACCCTGAAGCACCCTGCCCCTGAATTGGGTCGATTAACGCCGTCTGAAGGGCAAGCCTTGTGTCAAAAAGGCTTGGCTTTATTGCCTGTTTTATCTGCAGCGATCCATCATTTTTGGGGGGTGACCACCACGTGGCAACTACAAGGCATTTGGTATCAGGTCCCTAAGGCTTGGCAAGAAGAAAAGCTTGTGTCCTATCACGCCAGTTTCCCTCGTTTAGGAGATGCCTACGAAATGCTCCCCTTGCCTTTCGCCACGCATATAAATGATCCCTTACTGAATCATGTATTGGCTTTAAATTTTGGGTCCCGAGAAACGAACCTTCAAACCTTAAGTGCCTTGGAACATTTTGTGGCGCAACAATTTCTTGAGCAATGGGCGAAAGAGGCCTTAACGCATTTGATTCCAGAAGACATTCCCTTACCCACTCAAGCTCCCTTGCATGCGGAAGGTTCCGTGACTTACGTCTTTAGTACCTCTTTATCCCCCCAAGGTCATGACACCGCTTCCCTGCCGAAGGTGATGCTTCAAGTTCCCCTTATTGCCTTAAAGGCCTCGATAGCGAAGCAGCCGTATGCAGCGCATGTCTTGTCGTGGGAGGCCTTCTTGGATTGGCAAAAACAGCAAGGTTTCCCCTTAAGCAGCACCGCCACTTTAATGGCAGGCGTGAGTATTCTAAAAGTGGGGGATTTAAAAGCCTTAGATGTGGGTGATTTACTCGTGCTAGAACATAGTAGTCTTCATCGTTTGGGCTTGATTCATCCACAACGTCAAATTATACAAGCCTTTCCGATCCAAGCCGACTTAGATCGATTAGAAGCGTTTGATCCAGAAATTCTAAGCGCTTCTCCTCTTTCATTAAACCCTCAAGCTTTAGAAAGTGACCCCGCCATGATGTATCCCGACACCACTCTGCCCCAAGACGCCAAAGAATCCCTGTGGGATCAGCTTCATGTGGAAGTGCATGCTGAATTTAAACCCATGCGTATTCCTATTCAAGAACTGCGTCACATGAGCCAAGGCCTTTTAATTGAAGTGGGGGACTTGCTCCATAATGAAATTCAGTTGGTGACCAATCACAACACCATTGCCTATGGTCACTTGGTGGTGGTGGGGGACAAATTTGGCGTCTTACTCACCAAAGTCCCTGGTCAACAGGACACCCATGCCCTTGCCCCATTAGGAGAAACGCCTGCTCCAATGGCGCCCCTTCACTCGACGTCATCGCCTTCTGTCCAAGGGGTTACCCACGGAGGGGGACATGCCCAAGCCCCTGTAGCAAAAGCCTCTGAGGCGGAAGCGGAAACCGCACCTCCCGCTTCTTCTTCAGGAATAGATCCCCAACTGGTCGCCTATTGTCAAAGTATTGGATTAAATCCCCAATTGGCTCAAACCGCCATCAATGTGGGCTTTAATCTACAAGAACTGGTTGAAGCGGCGAATCAACAGCAGGTGGCCTTGAATGACTTCTTTATTGCGGCTTTTGAACAAAATGATATTCCCATTCCTGATTTAGATGACTTTGATGAAGAGGTGGATGATTTAGAAGTCGAATTAAACCGAACCTCTGCCATGATGGAAGAAATGGAAGATCTCTTAGGGGAAGATGACTAAACGAGAGCAGCACTCAACACACCTAGGCTTCTATTTTCCTGTGGCGTCTTGGCTTCAATCATGCTAGAATAATTTTTAATACATACAATAGTCCTACAACAGGGGTAAAAAAGACGTCCCATGGCAAGATTAAAAAAAATAAGCTTGGCCTGTTTTGGACTCTTGGTCTTGCTTAGTCTGATGAGTTTCGTCAAAGCCTCCGCCCAGTTGGCACGAACAACGACCACTGAAACACCTGACACCACACCGCCTCCCTTGTATGTCAACTTACACCCCTTGGCGCTTTCTCCTCATGACTACCCCCATATTAGTCAATATCAAACCCGTCACCCCAAAGTGTATTGCGGGCCAAGTGTGCTTGCCATGGGGTGGATGCCTCATCAAGCTCCGCCATCACCGCTTTCTCTTTCTGACTATGTGGATTCTTTTGCTGAACTGTTAGGCACCAGTGCCACGCAAGGCACCAACGTGCTTGAAATGCTCGCGGGTCTAGAACAGCTTCCCACCCTGAAAGGGGAGCCTTCCGCCAAAAGACGCGTGTGGTACGAAGGGATTTATGAAGTCCCGCGTCGCTATGCGCCACATGTTTTGAGTCTTAGACGTTGGCCCCATGCCAATGCACGCGTATTAAAGGCCTTACGTCAAGGGGACTTGGTGGTGGGCCACTTGGGCTGGTATGTAGAAGGGGCGCATTCCTTTCAACGCAAAGGGGGCCACTACGTTTTAATCACAGGGGTCTATGAATCGCTGGCGTCGCCTCGTCACTTGTTCTTGGATATTTTAGACCCTTTAGACCATGAAGCCCCTGTCACGCTTTCTTCAACGGATCGTCGCTTGCATTATGTCATGGATTTGCGGCCGCTTGCCAAAGCCGAGCAGGCCTTCCCCGTGCAGGATCCGCATCAACAATTTCCAGAACGCTTAGCCGGTGCGGCCTTCTTTCAACCCTTCCCGACCCCTGGCAAAAAAGAGGCCGTCATGCCGTTTTTAGAAGGCATTATGGTCTTAGAAGCTCATTAATTAAGGTTTTTAATTAGGGACTCTTTTTTGTCTTTTGGTATATTTAAAGCGGAATGGACAAAACAGGCGACGGCGACGCAAAAGGCGTCACGGGAGCAGCATTCTTTTGCGTGGCTTCAAAATACTGAAAGCGATCTCCAATTTCAGCCACGTTCAAGGGCCTAAACGCTGGAGGCATCGGCCAACGCGCTAAAGCGGGATTGTAATCGTAAGGCAGGCTTACTGGGTTAAACACGAAAAATCTATCCTTTTTGGAGACTATTATACTTTATAGCATAAAACCCAAGGGATGATTTTTTGTGCGATGTTTCAGTGGGGCTACCCTGTGGTGCCCAATCCCAATGCTACCCCTTCTACCGTATTTTCCATTTCAGTGGCTAAGTGCTTCACCCAGTGAATCACGGTGTACCGGTCAAACGAGAAATCCCACGTAACCCAACCCCCTCTAAATAGAGCTTAATGGCTTTAATCCTTTGACTGAGGGGAATTCGGTAGGACTTAGACTGCGTGTAATTTCACCCACAGTGCTTGCATTTATAGCGTTGTTTTTGGTTCATGGTGCCATTTTTAGTCGCCTCGGTACAGTGGCATTTTGGACATTTCCTCTTACCATTTTAACATAAACTATGTTAAAATGGTAAGAGGCTAAGAATAGACTGTTATTAAATAATTAAGCAGACAGTAGGCTATTCTAGGAGCTTAGACTCGCAGAGGTGTGATTGTACATAAGCACATCGAGAGTCGTGGCGACAACGAAGAGACGCTGTATGGTTGATTATTTAAAATACTAAGCGGGATCTTTCGTGTGACTGGAGGCCTGTCCTTTCTGAATACGTTGAGCAATCAGAATGGACAAGACGACACCAAATTCTAAGGCAGAAGATAATAAAAACCCCCAATGCCCCCCCCAAGGGACGAATTTCAACATTAAGCCCGCTCCCGCATAACCAAAAATACGCAGCGATTTTTGTACCGTCACCAAAATACCAAAGACTTCCCCCGTATGTTCAGGGCCTGCTTGGCGCTGTAAGCGTGTATTCAACATCGCATTTAAAAACATAATCACCGCTCCAAAAATCGCTTGAATACCTAAGACCAGCGGAAAATTCGACATGGCCAATACCTTCCCCGCAGCCCCTGTGGCGTCTAAGGCAATCATAATAGTCAGCAAAGTTAAGCTGGCCGTATTCAGTGCCTGCTTTATTTTTTTATCTTGCTGTAAGGTAAAGGCGATCAATCCACCTAAGGCCAACATCGCATACATATAACTGGCATGAGTCACTTCTGGTTTCCAGCCATTTTCTTGGACAAAAGGTAAAGCCAATCCCCCCTGAAACGCCGAAATAGTATTCATGGCCCAATAGGTAAAACAAAGCGTCGTGACCAAAGGGGTTCCGAATAAAAGGTCCCATCGTGCATTTTGAAAGACGGCAAAAACCCCTGTTTTTAAGGTCTTTCCTTGTACTCCTTCCATTAAGGCGTTAGACGTAAAGCGAGGGACACTTAACTTTTTATGCACCCACCACCACAAAGCAAAGGCAAGCGTCGTGGCACCCACATCCACCCAGTAGCACGCAAAGGCTTTAAAATGTGCGGTAACCAAGCCTGAACAGCCTAAGGCGATGGTAAAGAGCACCCAGCGTAAGGTTTCGCCCGTAATGTTATAATTCAGCAAGTCTTCTTCAGGGACTTGTTCACTGGCCCATTGTCTAAAAAAGGGCTGGCTCAGCGTTTCAAGCCATGCCATAAAGGCAATGACGCCAAAAAAAACGTGAAGGGTAGGAAAGGACGCCAAAATGGAAATCGCTAAAATATTTAAAGCCAAAATACAACCGGTAGAAACACAGGCCTTTTGGTGCTTCAGAATTTTAAGCGTTAAGGGACTCACCAATAAGGGGATGACGGCTTTGACCAAAGGGACCCAAAACCATGTAGACACATCCCCCGTTAATTCAATATACAAGGCCATACTGGCAATAAAGGTGAAAAAGCTACCAAAACTAGAAATCGCTTCAACCGCAATAATACTATAGAGTCGGGCAGGCGTTTTTTTTAAAGCGTCTAGTACAGCTTGCATATCAACAACATTAGTCCAAATTATAAAAAAGATCAAACGACTTTTAAGCAAGCCCTTATGCTTAAAAGAAGCAGTCTCCTTTTTTGTATTTAATTGTAATCCCTATTCAATCAGAATGATTCTTTTCAGTATAGATTCAAAATAAAAAAGGTCAAACAAGATTCTGCCAAGGACGATAGAGGCGCGTTTAAATTCTTAAAAATTCTTAAAGCTTTTTATCTTTGTAAAGTATTGTAACAATTATTCAATTTAAGGCTTGGGAAAACCTTTATTAAGGTGTAGGAAAAAGAAAACCTTCAAGATTTTTTCCTCGTCATGAT
>JBIJBR010000096.1:0-6186 GCA_044345135.1 Vampirovibrionales bacterium | reverse complement strand
TCATGGGGGGAAATGAAGGGTTCATCTCCTTGGACATTAATCACCCAGTCGTAGGCATCAGTCCCTTCAATGATTTGTAACGCTTCCCATAGGCGGTCACTGCCTGAAGGATGATCCACGCGGGTCATGATGCTTGGGGTCTTAAAGGCTTCCAAGGCTTGGACGATACGTGTGTCATCGGTAGCTACCCAAAAAGGGCTTTGCCCCAGTGGGCTTTCTTGAATACGCTTGACCACGTGTTGCACCATGGGAATGCCATGAATCAGGGTCAGGGGTTTGGCAGGGAAACGGGTGGAGGCATATCGAGCAGGGATCATGGTGACCACACGTGCAGGGTCTATGCCTTGTTGCGAGGCTTCCCTATTTGTAACAATGTTTAAAGCTTCTGATTCAGTATGACGATACATCTCAACAACGCTCCTTTATGATCTTAAACTATTTTAATATAAGGAGGCTTAAATGCCTATGTCTTATTCTTCAAACGCTGTTTCTGTTACTTCGACAACGGTACAAGAATCTAAAAAGCCCTTTAAAAATAGACGCTATGCGGGTTTACGCTATGAAAATGGGGTGTGGATTCAATGGATCCCTAGCCCTGCTTTGCCGAAGTGGAAGACATCCCCTACCCCTTTAGTCGAAGTTCCCTCTGTTTCTGCTTATACCATTGAATGACATGAACGCTCTATGCTATGCTTCTTAAATCAGCGGATAAAAGAGAGCAAGCGTTAGAGAGTGCTTGGTCAGGGAAGGCTATACGGCGAAAGGAATGGCGATGCGAAGAACCGATTATCACTATCAGTGTATGGGTCAGTCTGTGCAAGGACTTCGCTTGGATTTTCACCTCTTCCACCCCGAAGCCCCCCACATGACGCAGGGGTGTGCGGGACTGCCTTCTGTGGATGTTTTGGTCTTGGGTGCCTTTCATGGGGATGAACCCGAGTCGGCAGAATTGTGTTTTCGTTTTCTGCATGATTTGCATCAAGAGGCTCAGTTTGGCGAAGGCTTAAGCATAGGGGTTTTACCGATTGTGAATCCTGATGGCCTGCTTCAAAAGACTCGAAAAAATGCACGTCAGGTGGATTTGAATCGTAATTTTGAAACGGAAAACTGGGCCTCTTCTTTGTTGGAAGACGTCTACCATGGGGGGACTTTGCCTTTTAGCGAGCCTGAAAGTCGTTGTGTGGCTCAAATTGTGCATGCGACTCAGCCGACTTTGATTTTAACGTATCACACCCCTTATCGCTTAATTAATTTTGATGGTCCTCTGCCTCAAAGTGAAGTATGGGCAACGATTTATGCCACGGCGTGTGATTATCCTGTTGAAGCCAGTATTGGCTACCCGACCCCAGGGTCTTTTGGGAATTGGGCCGGTGTGGAGCGAGGCATGACGGTGTTGACGGTAGAACTCCCTGAAGGGGAAGCGATGAATACGCTTTGGCCTGTCCACCGTAGAGCCCTTCAGGCCCTATTCGCGACTTTGAATTCAGCCTGTAAAGATTAGTATATTTTTGCTACAGTATACCTAGGTTCTTTCCCTGACCTGATGGGTGAGCATGCCGATATAGCGATGAGCGAAGAGAGATAAGGAAAAGAGAACGTTGATTTTAAAAAATCTGTGGTCCTTAAGCCCTCGCTTTTTATATCGGCTCCCAGTGCTTTTAGGCGTAATGGCTTTTTTATTTTCTGGAACGCTTGCTTTGCCTTTGTCACAGGCTTTACCGTCGCCTCGTTTCATTTTATTTGATCTGGGTGATTTTACTTCATCGGCTTCATCTCATTCTCCAAGTACTTCTGAAGGGTCGACTTCTGCTCTGAATGAAAGTAATCCCCCCGTGCCCTTCGTTCATCCTCAAAAAACCTTGGATTATGCCCTGACTCAGAGTGTTATGGCGCAAGGAAGCTATGCCTTTCCCAAAACGGTGGGGCAATTGACGTATTTGATGGAAGATATCGAACAGCATCTTTCAGCGAAGCCTCCTTTGCTCTTGCTCTACGGGAGAACGCCTCCTCCGCTTGAACATTTCACTTGGACAGATGGCCTTTTACAGCAACAGTGGCCAGTGATATGGGTGTGGCATCCGCTTGCGCCACTGGACTATAAAGTCGCTTGGCAAGAAGAGTTTCGTATGCAAACCCAACGATATCGAAGCAAAATGCAAGAACAACTGGGGGTAAGCCAATCCAGTGTCTTGGACACCGCCTTGGCGGGTTCGACGACCACGGCCAATCCCTTTCCTGTGTTGACGCTGGCTTCAGGCTGTCAATTATATACCTTGCCGTATCCTTTTATACAGTGTGAAACAAATCCTAAAGGGGTGAAGCCTCTTCAGTTTATAAGAGCGACGCCTGTGCTTAACCCCTCGTCTTTGGCAGAGGCGAAGTCGAAGAGCTCTCCCCCCCCTCATCACGCCCTTTCCACGTCGACGGTCCTGCCTGTGACCCCTGCGCTTGTGGAGGCCCCTTTAAAGCCTAATTACGATGTCTTAAAAGTATTTTATGATCTAGCTAGTCAGTGGAACACACCTGTTGTGTTAAAGGCGATTCAAGAACGTTACGCTCCTTTTGACTTGGAAGCTCGCGCCTTAGAAGAAGAATTCAATCTTCTACAAAGTGATGTATGGCAACGCATGCAAGCCTTTGATGTCTTGGGGAAAAATGTGAACCGTACGCAAATGGCACAAGACATGACCCGCTTGCAGGATGAAATGGATGCACTAGGCGATTTACGGCGTCACTTTTTATATAAAGAGTTTCGGCAAAAAAGTAATGATTTAATGAGTCAGGTCATGACCATTAAGCAGAAATTGCTGTTTCCGAATCTACCGAATCATATTCATGGGGTTTGGTTTGATCGAGGAAGCCTAGTGAATTTGGGTAATGCCACAGCACTTAAGACGCGTTTGCAAGCCCTTAAAAAAGCAGGGATGACCGATATTTTTATTGAAACGATTAATGCGGGTTATGCGATTTATCCAGACAGTCATATTCAACCGATTCAAAATCCACTGATTCAGGGGTGGGATCCTTTGGCGGTGGCGGTAGAAGAAAGTCACGCCTTGGGGATGAGGGTGCATGCGTGGGTGTGGTGCTTTGCCGTGGGCAATGTGAGGCATAATGACCTTTTAGGCATCGACCATAACGCCAAAGGCCCCGTTTTAGATCAACACCCGACCCAGCAGTTGCTGATGAGTGATGGGACGACGCTTCCAAAGGGGCAGCATGAATTCTGGTTGTCTCCTGCTAGTTATGAAGCGCAAGAGCTTTTGGTGGATTGGTATCTGGAAATTATTCGTCGTTATAATGTGGATGGGTTACAACTAGATTATGTGCGGTATCCCTTTCAATCGACGCTTCAGCGTGCGGGCTACGACGCCGTGAGTGTGGCTCATTTTCAAGATTCTACAGGGCTAAAAATTAGTAAGGATACACAAGACGCCTTTGATCGCTGGAAGACCGAAAATATCAGTCGCTTTGTGGGTAAAACGACCAAAACGTTAAAGGCCGAAAAACCAGAGTTAATTCTCTCCGCAGCGGTGTTTGCTTTACCTCGTCATGATCGCTTAAAAGCCATTGGACAAGACTGGGAAACGTGGGCGCAACGGGGTTGGATTGATTGGTTGATGCCGATGGCGTATACAGAAAATACCGCTACGTTTAATCGGCAAATCAGTAGCATTAAACAAAGTCTCAAGCCTACGAAAACGCTTTTGGTATCAGGGGTGGGTTTGCATAAGCTAGAGGGTGCTCAACGCATTGAACGTAGTGAACAATTACAAGATAATGGCGTGTCGGGGTGGGCGTGGTTTGCCAATGCCCATTTAGATCAAAATACCTTAGACTTACTGGCACTGACGACGCAGAAAGTGCCTTTGGGAGGCACTTATACATTGTCTCTTGCCCAGAATATGAATCTCTATACGACCTTATTAAAGAAAGTGTTTCAGCATCCTAGTATTGAAGAGGCTCAAATGCTTGATTTATGGGAAGAGCTTTCCCATTATTTGGATAAGCCCGTTCCACCGACTTTACAGGAAGCCTTATTAAACAAATATTGGAATCCTTTACAGGAAGAAACACAGCGTTTACTCGCTCAGCGTTTTGCCAGTGTCCCCGCCTTACGTCAATGGCTCAGTAGTGAATTAGAACGGCTAGATGCCCAATGGCGTTCTCAAAAGGGAAGGATGTATACGTTTCATCTGGCGCCTTTTTTGTAACGTTATATAACGAAACGTTTAAGACTCCGTTTAAGGGCTTCGATACTCACCACACAGACAGGAAATTCAACACTTTCCTTTTGTTCAATGCACCTTAATTTTCTTAACTTCCAAATCCATTGGGGGTGCTTTTATAAGCGTTACCTTGGACTTAGAAGTATAGAATTTTAACTTTGTTTCAAGAAAGTGAGCTCTCCATGGGTATCAATTACATCCCTCAATACAACAGTATATACAGTGGCTATACGCCATATGCTCCTGCGCAACCCACCCCTCAGCAGTATTACGTGTCTCAGCAAATCAATACGCCAGCGTATTATCCTTCAACGTCTTATTATCCTACGCCTTATATCCCTCCTTATTATCCTCCTACAGCCTTTATTAATAGTGAAGGCAATGGGCCTTCAGGTTTGGTGATGGATGCCGCACAAAATAAATTTGCGGTGGGCAATGTTCAAAATCAATGGCAGAATTATACGGTGGGGTCTTTAACGGACAGCTCCAAATCTTCTGTCAAAAGTGATTTAGGGAAGGTGCTTTATTATAATGCTGGTTCTTCTCCAACTTTGCAAGGTGGAGTGGCGGGAGATCCAAAGCTTTATATCCTTTCTGGAACCAGTCAAAGCGACGGTAGTTTTCATCCGCCTGCCGGAACGATTGTCCGTGTTTTTGAAGATAACGGTATTGTCATTAACAATAAGTATGACGATATTAACCCTAGTGATGGACGTCCTAATATTGCCGCCACCGACAGTACTGCCGTCATTACGGACCCTAAAACGGGTGAAAAGCATACAATTACCCTCAGTGATGGGCAAACCAAGTATACCAATCCGCAAGGACAGGTACGTATTTTAGACCCGAATTCCACGGCTCCACTAATTATTGGAGACCCCAACGATCCCTTGGCCAAGTTAGAAATAAAAGGGTCTAATCCAGGGAATGTTCCTATTACCCTAACTCACTATGAACGACTTGATCCTGAAACCTTGAAAGAACTACAACAACGTGGGATTGATCCTAGTTTTGCATCCAAGTTGCGTAGTGAAAATGAAATTCGTTGGGGCAACCGTGTGGCGGATGGCAATGGTGCGACTGAGCGGGCTTCCGCAGGCACCACGAACCCTACGTATTTAAATCAATACTATGATGTCCATATTGTTAACAAAGGCAATACATGGGCTAAAACGCCTCAAAATTACGGCGGCGGTGGTTACGGCGGTGGGAGCTATGGTGGGTATAATCCTTATCCTCCTGTGCAAGATCCTTATACGCCTTATCAGCCTTATAACCCCCCTTATAATAATAATCCGCAGGATCCTTACGCTCCCGTACAGCCAAACTATCCACCGTCATATAACCCTTATATGCCTGTACAAGATCCTTACCAAGGGTATAACCCTTATCAACCCATGTATAATCCTTATCAAGGGTATACGCCTTATCAGCCCACGTATTATGATCCCTTTCAGGCTTATAATAATGTGTATCAATCGATTAATAATTATGGGGGTGGGGCCTATTATCCTCAAAGTTACGGTGGGTACAATCCCAATCCCGATCCTTCAATTCCTTTGGGACAATACTGGTAAGCGGATTTTGAATTCTATAAAAAACCCCCTCATTCGAAGCAATCGAATGAGGGGGTTTTTGAACGTAGAAAAAATTTAGAGTTCGTCTGTTTCCTCTGTCGTTTCATCGACATCCAAATTGACGATTTTAGTGACGTTGGCGACGGTATCTCCCGCATCCAAGTTGACGATGCGAACCCCCGTGGCTTGACGCCCCTGCTGACTAATACTGGACGCGGCCATACGAACCACGACTCCATTGGCCGTGGCAATCATCAATTCATGCTGGGCATTGACGGTACAGGTGCTCGACAAACGGCTATCTCGATTTTTAAATTTGGTTGAGATAAGGCCAATGCCTCCTCGAGCTTGTGTTCTGAATTCACTGGCAAGGACTAATT
>JBIJBR010000095.1:0-6187 GCA_044345135.1 Vampirovibrionales bacterium | reverse complement strand
TTTTCAATTGCTGCCTTTTTCTTACTGAATAATGCGGATTTTTTAGCCACCGCACAAGTCTTAATCTACGGGGTAGGGCTTACCATTGTGATGTTATTTGGCATTATGTTCACAGGCGATGTCCGCTTGGGAGAACGGCCAGGGAAAATAGGACGAATCCTCATCGCAAGCTTGAGTGCCACCTCTCTATTCGCGCTTCTTTTTTGGGGAATTTCCACCTTGAATTTCAAGCAAATGACCGCCTCGCTCCAATGGATTTCAGAACTCCAACACGAAGGAAGTACCTTGGCCATTGGGAAACTCCTCTTTAGTAAATATGTATTGCCTTTTGAACTGGCGTCTTTGCTTTTGTTGGGTGCGATGATTGGAGCCATTTTATTGTCTAAAAAAACCTTTACCGCCCAAGAGCCTGGTCTTACGTTTTCCATTCAAGAAGGAAAGCTTCAGCCTAAGCTCGTTGCCGAATGGCGAAAAGATGTAGGTTTTGAGGCATCAACCATAGAGGAGCATCCCTCAGCATGACAAGCGAACTCATTTCCACAGGCATTAGCCTTCACCAGTACCTAGGGGTCGCCACATTTTTATTTGGCATCGGCTTTGCAGGCGTCGTTAGTTCGCGTCACCTGATTCGTACCCTCATGTGCCTTGAATTAATGCTCAATGCCGTTAATTTAGTCTTTGTCTCCATCAACAACTCTATTAATCCCAGCGACGTGTCCGGGCAGATTTTTGCCATCTTTATTTTAACCATTTCCGCTGCGGAAGCCGCTGTAGGACTCGCCATTGTGCTTGCCTTATTTAAGAATACCGCAAGCGTTGACGTTGAAACATTTAAACAATTACACGGGTAGAGGAGTAACCCCCCGCCATGACTTGGTTTTTAGACAATCTTTGGCTTGTGCCAGTATACCCCCTTGTGGCTTTTTTAATCATTGCCTTAGGTCGTGCCATTCCACATCCTTCCCCCACCCAAGCAGAACCCTTACTGCCGAAAATCATGGCGCCTGTTCTCACCATGGGAGCAACCGCTTTGGGCCTGATTCATTCTCTTTCTGCCGTTCAATGGCTCTTTCAGCAAGCGCCTCACACCCTTGAAGCCGTCGAACAGAACTGGACTTGGCTTTCTGCAGGTCCCTTAACGCTAAAAATGGGTACTTTATTAGATGCCAATAGCGTTTTAATGCTTTTTGTCGTCACCTTTATTAGTCTTTTGATTCAATACTATACCCACGGCTATATGAAAGATGATAAAGGCTACGCCAAATTCTTTGGCTACTTGGCCCTTTTTAATTTCAGCATGTTGGGCTTGGTTTTATCAAGCAATCTTCCCCAAATGTACGTATTTTGGGAACTGGTGGGGGTTTCCAGTTACTTACTCATCGGATTCTGGTTCCATAAGCCTAAGGCGGCCGCCGCTTCTTTAAAGGCTTTTTTGGTCAACCGTATTGGAGATTTTGGCTTTTTACTCGGCACTTTATTTCTCTTACTCTTTAGCTTCGATTGGTGGCAAGGTTATACCCAATTGCATCCTGAACAAGCCTTACTTTCCTTTCAAGGTTTTGAATCCCTAGCGGGTGCCTTAAGTCAAGCCTTGCCCGCATGGTTACTCGGTACCATGGGTATTTT
This sequence comes from Vampirovibrionales bacterium, assembly GCA_044345135.1. Lineage (GTDB taxonomy): Bacteria > Cyanobacteriota > Vampirovibrionia > Vampirovibrionales > JAJTHC01 > JAJTHC01. Next base: position 4,561 of record JBIJBR010000095.1, on the reverse strand, counting down.
GATTTTCATGGGCCCGATGGCGAAATCGGCTCAATTCCCTTTACATACATGGTTACCCGATGCCATGGAAGGCCCGACGCCTATTTCCGCGCTCATCCACGCGGCCACCATGGTCGCCGCAGGCGTTTACCTCATTGCACGGGTCTTCCCCTTAATCAGTATTTCTCCCGATTTGGCGATGCCTTTTATCACATGGGTGGGAGTCATTACGGCGGTGGTCGGTGCCATTATTGCCGTCTCTCAAACAGATATTAAAAAAGCACTCGCCTATTCGACGATGTCTCAATTAGGCTTTATGGTCGCTGCCATGGGCTTAGGGGCCTATAGCGCAGGGTTATTTCACCTCTTTACCCACGCCTTTTTCAAAGCCATGTTGTTTCTCGCTTCAGGCAGTGTGATTCATTCCTGTGAACATGAACAAAATATGCAAAAAATGGGAGGCTTACTCCAAAAGCTCCCCATTACCGGCATCACGTATCTCATCGGCACCATCGCCATTTCAGGACTTTTTTGGACGAGTGGCTTCTGGAGCAAAGATGAAATCTTAGCAACCGCCTTAGCCCAAAACCCCACCGTGTACTGGACCTTATCCCTTACCGCAGGACTCACGGCCTTCTACATGTTTCGTACCTTCTTTATGACCTTTTTGGGACCATACCGTGGTAGCGCACACGTGCATCATGAAGATCCCGTCATGACTCGCCCCCTAATGGTTTTGGCGGTACCGTCTTTATTCATTGGCGTCTTATTTTCAGGCGTCATCCCTCATATTCCTGCCTTTGGAGACTACATTCATTACGCCTTTCAAAGCGAAGTGGAACATCAGGCTCATCACTGGATAGAGGCCTTCTTTAATGAAGTCGGTAATCGATCACAAGTCATGGCCCTAATTGGGGTCGGTCTTTCCAGCCTCTTTTATGTCTTCCACCTTCTTAAAACAGAAACCTTCAAAAAGGTATTGGCACCGATTTACGCCTTGTCTCATCATAAATTTTATATGGATGATATTTATGACGGCATTGTCGAAGGGGGCATACTGCTTCAAGCAGAACTCAATGCAGGCTTTGACAAGTACGTGATTGATGCTTGGGTCAACACCGTGGGCACGCTCACGTTATTATCAGGTCGCATCGCTACTCGACTCAACAGCGGACGCTTACAAACCTATGTCGCCACCCTAGGTGGGGGTGTCGTCGGTCTGTGGCTCGTCTACCATTGGATGATGTTAAAAGGCTAGGAATCCACAACACCATGATGAACACTTTACTTCCCCTTCTTGTTTTTTTCCCTTTTGCCGTGGCAGGGATCTTCCCCTTCCTCTCCAAATCTGAAGACGTCGCCACCCAAAAAAAAATACATGCGACGGCCTTAATTTGCTCTGGCATTTTACTCCTTTTCGCAGGGCTTTTGGTCTTTTCACCTGAGGCTTCAACCGCGATGTTTAGCCTCCCTTGGTTGCCTCGTTTGGGTATTAATTTAAGCTTAGGCACTGATGGGATTTCAAGCACCTTAAGCCTATTGACGGCTGTATTAGGGGTCTTGGCGTGTGGTGCCAGTGTTTCCACCATTGAAAAACGACTGCCTTTTTATTACAGTATGCTCTTTCTGTTGATTGGATCCGTCTTGGGGGTCTTTTTATCTCGAGACTTATTCCTATTCTTCCTCTTCTTTGAACTGGAACTGATTCCCATGTATCTCCTTATTAGCACATGGGGCGGGCCACGTAAAGAATACGCTGCTATGAAATTTGTCCTCTATACATTGTTTGGCTCCGTGTTTTTATTGGCGAGCATTATTGGATTGGCCTACTTCAGTCAGGCGTATCAGCTCCCATTAGAAACACTCTTTAGCTTTCAGCAATTGGGGGCTTTGGCACAATCAGGGTATATTCCCCCCGTGTTTCAAGTCCTGTTGTTTTTAGGATTTTTCATCGCCTTTGCCGTCAAGCTTCCCATTGTACCGCTACATACCTGGTTACCCGATGCACACGTCGAAGCCCCTACTCCTGTTTCGATGTTACTGGCAGGCATTTTACTGAAGATGGGGGCTTACGGACTCCTGCGCTTTGGATTTGATTGGTTCCCTGTCGTGGCGCAAGCCTTAGCCCCTTATATCGGTGTTTTGGCCTTTGTGAACATCGTGTATACGGGAAGTATCGCCTTGGTTCAAAAAGATATGAAAAAACTCATCGCCTATTCTTCCGTCAGTCACATGGGTTTTATTCTCTTGGCCTTGGTGGCAATGAATCAAATAGGGGCCACGGCGGCGGTGTTTATTATGGTCTCGCACGGCTTGGTCAGTGCCGCTTTGTTCTTGGGTGTGGGGACGATCTATCGACAAACGCATAGCCGAGACATTACCGTGCATAGTGGCGTGGCTCAAAAAGCACCGTTCATCTTCTACACCTTCTTGGTCATGTCTATGGCGAGTTTAGGACTCCCTTTACTGGTGAGCTTTCCTGGGGAAACTCTCGCGCTGTACGGTGGATTCATTTCGCACACCTTTCAAGCCATTCCCTTAGGCTTTGTCACCCTACCCATTAACATTCAATGGATGACAGGACTTTCTGCTTTTGGCATTATTTTAGGCGCAGCGTATTCTTTATGGCTACTGAAACGGGTCTTTTTTGGGCCTATTTCAGCCGCCTGCCAATCCCTTCAAGACGCTAAAGCTAATGAAGTATGGGTCTTGGGTGTTTTGACCCTCTTGGTGGTCGTGTTTGGATTTCAACCCCAACTCCTCATTACTCAATTTAGTCAAAGTACCCAAGCCATGGGTCAGCGATTTGAACAAGTGATTCTTCAACGAGACCAAGCACTCTTACAACAGTTACAAGGCCGTACGCCCAATGCCTCGCAAGGCATGCTTTCTACTCAACCCTAGTTTAAAAAGGACGATTTCGCATGATCTTTGAAGCCCTTTCCACCCAAATAATGCAAAGCGGGGTAGGTCAGTTTATCTATCATCAAAAACTGGCATTGCTTGCCCCTGAACTCATGGTTTCTTTCACCTTGTTGATGACGTTTATCTTGTCCTTGGCCAAAGATAAAATGGATCAGCAAAAAAGTTGGTTTATTGCCTTAGGGGGAACGATTGTAGCGCTCCTGAGTATCGGCATCAATGCCTTGTCCTACGGGTCGGTGGACTCCACTTTGGTTGAAACGTCACAAACCGTAATGTTTGGCATGTTTGAAGGGGACTTATTGTCCTTGGTGTCTCGTGGTATTTTAAGCGTGGGTTTTATCTTAATTCTTCACCTCTGTAAACGCTATGTGGAAGACAATATTCCTGAACAAAGCGCTGAATTTTACACGTTATTGCTCACGGCCTTTTTAGGGGCCTTGCTCTTGGCAGGGTCAAGCGATATGGTCATGGCCTTTGTTTCGTTAGAAACCCTAGGCATAAGTTCCTACATCCTCAGTGGTTATTTACGTCAAAATCTCAAAAGCACCGAAGCCTCCCTCAAGTACCTCATTTATGGAGGCACCAGTTCCGCCTTTTTACTCTTTGGACTCGCGCTGATTTATGGATTAGCTGGGGGTTCGACCAGTTTAGCCGCCTTACCCGCAGCCGTCATGGGCCAAAGTACACCACTCGGGGCGTGGGCGTCTATCGCTCTGGTGATGATCTTAGCAGGGATTGGCTTTAAAGTATCCGCAGCCCCCTTCCATACCTGGACCCCTGACGTTTATGAAGGTTCCCCCACCCCTATTACAGCCTTTTTGTCTGTGATTTCAAAACTAGCGGCCTTCATCTTTGCCATTCGCTTACTTATGCCTTTTGCCAGTATGATGAATGAAAATATTGGGTTGCTCATTGGACTACTTGCGGTTGCTTCAATGGTGCTTGGCAACGTGGCCGCACTCAAGCAACAGAATTTAAAACGATTACTCGGCTATTCCACCGTCGCACATGCGGGATATATGTTACTCGGACTCGCGGCACTCACCCAGAATAGCTTAGGGGCCTTACTCTTTTATTTAACGACTTACGTATTTATGAATACAGGGGCTTTTGCCAGCACCATGATCGGTGAATCCTTCTTAGGTTCTGAAAGTATTCAGGCGTATTCAGGCTTAGTCAAAGCCAAACCCCTTTTTGTGATCGTGTTTAGTCTCTTTTTACTTGGACTAGCGGGAATCCCCATTACCGCTGGATTTTTTGCGAAATTTTTTCTCTTTGAATCGGTTGTCTTTAGTGGTCTAGGCAATATGGGCGTCATCATCATCGCCTTACTGGCGAGTACCGTCTCCTTGTATTATTACCTCAATATTATTAAAGTCATGGTCATTGGAGAAGCCTCCACAGAAGTGAACGCTCTATTGGCACAACAAGGACAAATCCCCTGTGGTTTAAGTAAAACACTTGCCTTGGCCACGCTGATTTGCCTCGTTTTCACCTTAGGTCTCGGTATTTTTGGAGAAAGTACCCTGGGCTTATGTGAAACGGCCATGAACGGGCATGGCTCTATTTTGTCTCAAAATTTAAGGTAAACACGTTAATAAAAACGATTAACATGTGACAAATCAAGCACTTTTGTTTCTAATAGGATTGATTCGCA
>JBIJBR010000006.1:0-20284 GCA_044345135.1 Vampirovibrionales bacterium | reverse complement strand
ACAAAGGCTTATCAGTCGGGTTGGACGCCTTCGGGGTTTTCTTTCGGTAGATTGAAAGATCGGTTCCCGCTGCTTGCTTGCTTTTTGCTGAGTCAACTAAAAAATGATCAGATTCGTGCCTACCCTCAAGGAGTGGCCCATTCGTGTTGAACTTTTCGCTTGTTTGTAAAAAATCCACACCTGTGGATACATCTTTAGAGAATTTGCGAAAGTAGTCTAATGTTCCGTCTGGATTGAATTTATAGGCAAGAATTTTGGGATTTTTACGTTGATGTTCTATTCTGTCGATCGCGGCATGAGGATCCACCGCCATTGCAGCCTGCCACTTCCCACTCTTCATGGCGTCACGGAGAGATTCCTTTTTGCCGATCAGCATGCCACCGTCTGTGTGCTTAGAAAAAATTGTTTCCCCGTGTCTGAATGCTCGTCCGTCGTCAATTTTTTCAACATCATGGGCCAGATACGTTCCTCCTGCAAGACCACCTGCTAAGGCAACTCCCACCCCTAGACCTAAGGCGGTGTTGTCTTCTGTGGGGGGCTCTGTGGCAACCACGGGCCGTCCAGAATAACGGGAATTGACCGCAGTATTTTGTGAGGGAATAGAAGATAAATCAGCCATAAAAAAGCTCCTTAATTGTTATGAAGTGGGTTCCACCTTTGGTTTTTTACCCGCTTGCGTGATGCCCAAGTAAGCGAGTCCGCCTAAAGCCGCCCCCACGGCTAAGGCAATCCCTGTATTTTTCAGCTGGACGTTTTTGAGATACCCTTCGACATCTGCAAATTTAGTGGGTAGCCCCTTGGGTAAGTCTTTTAAGCGGTCTTCTGCGGAAAGAGCAAAGGGCTCTACGGCAAAGGTTTTGAGCTTAGGATCCTTGCCTTTGGCGGGGACTAATACGTCTGCCATTTCGGTGTATAAGTCTTGTTCCTTCTTTACTTCATTAATAAGGATGTTCTTGTGTTGAGCAGGGTCAACAATATCAAAAGTTAGGGTATCGTAAGTCATATTTGGGGCGCTGGATTTCTTATTTTTTTTAGCGACAGAGAAATGTTGTTGGCCAGGAGTTTCATGACTTTCCCATGAACGAATGGAATAATTTGGGGATTCATGTTCACCATAAAGGCGGTGGCCCTTCTCGTTGAAGACTTCTCTTGTGTGTAAAGACTCCGCACGTGTGGCTCCATCCCCAGACCATTTGTGAAAGTAGTCTAATGTTCCGTCTGGGTTGAATTTATAGGAAAGAACTTTTGGGTTTTTACGTTGATGTTCTATTCTGTCGATCGCGGTCTGAGGATCCACCGTTCCTGCAGCTAGCCACTTCCCCTTCTTCATCGCGTCACGCACAGATTCATTTTTTCTTATGAGTAGCCCACCGTCTTCTGTCTTGATAAATCCCGTTTCGCCTTGGAGGATTCCTACCCCGTCTTCTTTTCGAACCCGATTGGCATGCCACGTCGTGGCTCCCGCAAGACCACCGCCTGCCAACGCAGTTACCCCTAAACCTAAAACGGTGTTGTCTTCTGCGGGGGGCTCGGGGGCAGCCACGGGCCGTCCAGAATAACGGGAATTAACCGTGCTATTTTGTGGGGGAATAGAAGATAAATCAGCCATGCTTTAAAACTCCTTAATCGGTACGACGTTTGTTAAAAATACGTAAGGGTGTCCTGAATCGCCTTACTCTAAGAGCATAAAACCCGTTTAACGCGGAGAGAATGCCCAAGCCGTTATAGTTTGTTACAAAAAGTCTCACTTGGCTATAATCAAGTAGGCGACTGGCCTTATTCTTGGTTAAAATTCTCGGTCAAAATCGGAGGCTTTCACCTGATGCAACCACCGCCGATACTGCCAATCTTCATAAGACAAGCAATACTCATAGAGGCTTTTCAGTAAGATATCCCCACTAGGGCTTTTGCCTTGAAATAAAAGCAGGGGACTTTCGCAGGTCAGTTCAATTTCAGCGACGAGGACATCCCGCACCTTGTCCGCGCTGTGTGGGTCACTGTGCTTCAAATGCATACGCAACCAGTCCTGCAAAAGAGAAACGGCAGAGCCTCGGTGGACAAACTGCGTTTTTAAAATTTCGGCAAAGGCTTCTAAAATCATAGGGCGTGTTTTCTAAAGAACGTTAACGGTAGGTGTCATTATACGAAATCCACGACGGAGTCGATACCCCTGAATAAAGGAATTGAAGCGACCAACGCTGAACAGAAATATGAAAAAACACTCTGACTAAATAGGGAAAAGTGTTAGACACTGAATATAAAAGTTCACATCAAGAGATAAAAAGTTCAGATTTAAAAATGGTTGCGGGGGCAGGATTTGAACCTACGACCTTTGGGTTATGAGCCCAACGAGCTACCAGACTGCTCCACCCCGCGACGTCATCAATACGTTAAGTCTACTCTAAACCTTCAAGTACACAAGCCTGTTCGATGTTATGTTACATACTGTTACACTTGTTTACTTGGCTGCTGTGGATATACCACTAATGGCCGTCCCTTGACTTTTATATTGACCAATTAAAGAATCCGAAGCCGCATACTGCCTTTGTAGTTGTGTTCGGCGTCTCGCCAAGCGTTCTTCCCCTTTAGTGATACTTTGCTTAGAACGGGTCACAAAGGCATCATAAGTGTCATTTAAATTTTGAAACAAGCCTTTTCCCGTGCTGTCCGTTCCCGTTTTCAGCGCCTCATCTACAAGGGTTTGTAATTTTGTAAAAATTCCATTGGTCCCTTTAATCAAGGATTCAACATCATCTGGACTCGTTTTGAGAGCCGTCGTAAATTTTGCAGAATCAAAGGTGAGTGTGGAATTGGCAGACTGTCCATTGCTATTGGCCGTTGAAATCCCTACCAGTCCCAAGCTATTATAGCTCCCTGTCCCTGTGGTACTGGTGGACATGGTTTGACGAATTTGATTTCTAAAGTTCCGCACATTACTTTGTCCAGGGAGCTTTCCTGTATCGACTTTCGTTTCAGTGTCAATGGTGCCAATGAGGCTATTAAAAGCGGTCACCACATTATCTAAAGCCGTGGTGAGCTTGGTCGTGTCTTGTTCAACTAAGACATTAATATCAGCGTCCGTTTTGACTTGTTTTAACTTTAGGGTAACGCCTTTTATGCCTGTTTGTGTTTCAGAAACATCATTACTGGTGGACAAATAAGTGGCCCCATTGATGGTTACCTGTGCATTGGTCCCCAGCGATTGAGACGTCAAGCTATTACCACTGTTGATTAATTTAACCGCTGTTAAAAAATTGCCCGTGACGTCTTGCATTTGAATCGCCACCTGCCCTGTGGATTTAGAACTCAATTCTAAACGGTTGGTCGTGCCATTAAAAGAAGCATTGACCCCTGCATCCGCCGAATTATTAATGGCACTAATCACTTCAGCTAGCGTTTTGCCTGTGGTATCAAAGGTGGCCTTTCCTATTTTAAACGTAGACCCTGCGGTCACGGTGGTGGCCAGCCCTGCGCTAGCCGAAGACACACTTTGTGTCAAATCCAACTTAGAAAAATACTGGCTGCCTGTGAATTTACCTGCATTTTCGGTGGCCACATCGAGTTTAGAGAGCTTCAAAAAGTTAGAGGTATCCCCTGTAGAGCCAAAAGAAACGGTCCCAGAATTAGTGGGGGTCACTTCAACTTGACCATTACTATTAAGAGACGCATTACTAATACCACTAATGGCCTTAATACGGTTTAAAACACTGTCAAAGGTGTCTACTGCCGCATCCACGCTCACGCTGTTGGCCACCCCATTCACATACACGTTAAAGGTACCAGAGGTTAGAGAAACATTTTTAATGTCACTTAACAATGTGGTACCCGTCGCCACGGCACCCGCCTTAGAGGTGGACGTCGCGGTGGTAGAGGTCGCCAAGGCATTGATTTTAATTTTTAAGGCACTCAGGCTTGATCCCTGACTGGCCGTCACGTCTAAGGCATCTGTCACAGAAGAGGTGGCCTTTCGGGCTTGAAAGATATTTTCATCTAAAATAGAGGTAGAGGTAAAGGCTTTTAAAGCGGTTTTAAAGGTATTGACCCGAGACTGGATCGTACTTAAAGTCGATTTTTGGGTCTGTGTTTTAGTGATACGCTCCTGTATCACATCTAATGGCCTGCGTTCAGATGCGATAATACTGTCAATAATTTGATTCACAGGAAGTCCTGAATTGATTCCTGAAAATGTCATACTCATCATACTGAGAATATCCTTCTATTGAGCCATAGGGTTTAATGTAACAGTCATAGGGAAAAGCCTTTCAAAAGTATTATATTTTTGTTAAAATTCAAAAAATGCATATTTATAGTATTTTAATTTTATAATGCTTATGTCTTTGTACAATTAAGTATCGAACTTTTAGCATCCTTACTTAAATTGTGACGGATCCTTCATCTGAATGGTATCCACCCTACGGTGTATTTATCTTAAAATTGCTTTCATAAAGACCCTGTTGCCGTTTACTCATGTTCCTGATGTGAGATCGCTTAATAAAGGATTTTGTACTGATGATGTCTACCCCTTCGCTTTGGCAATCTCTCACACGTTCTCGTCCCTTGCCTGAAAAAGAAACTGCACATGCCACATTAAAACGTACCCTAACAGCCAAAGATCTGGTGGTGTTCGGGGTGTCCGCGATGATTGGTACGGGTATTTTTGTACTCACGGGGCAAGCCGCCGCGGATGGGGCAGGGCCCGCTTTAGTGATTTCGATTCTACTGACAGGGATCATTTGTGGGTTTTGTGCCTTGTCTTATAGTGAACTCGCCACACTGATTCCCATTTCAGGATCCGCGTATTCTTATATGTTTACAGCACTTGGAGAATTCATGGCGTGGATTGTCGGCTGGGTGCTGGTCGTGGAATACATGGCGGGCAATATGTGTATTGCCCAAGGCTGGGGCAAAACCATTGCTTACGGGTTTCAGATTTTCAGTCAAGCCTTGGCCGACTGGATGCATCTCCCTCATCTGGCGACGTCTTTACCCGCGTGGTTAAACACGTCGACGTTTACGGTTTTGGAAAAGGGGCAACATATCCCTAAGCATGAAACGTCTGTCGCGCTCCAGCAAATTCCCTTTTCTTTCCCTGGCTCGACAGAGGCCTTCACCTTAGTCATCAACCAAAGTTTTGATTTTCTTCCCTTTGTCGGCTTAATGATTTGTGCGTGGTTACTGGCGCGTGGGGTAGAGGAAAATGCAAAGCTCGCCACTGTCATGGTTTATATTAAATTGGGAATTATTCTATTTTTTATTGCGATTGGAACTTGGTTTCTGTTGACGCATCCCCTTTTACTCCCTCAGCATTGGTTCGCTCAAGGTTGGAAGACTTTCGCACCTTTTGGTCATTCAGGCATTGTCAAAGGGGCGGCTTTAATGTTCTTTGCGTATGTGGGTTTTGATGCCTTGGCTTGTTCTGCTGAAGAAGCACATAATCCTCAAAAAGACATGCCCATTGGCATTTTAGGTTCTTTACTCATTTGTACGATTCTCTACGTGGCGGTTACCATGATTGTCACGGCCGTAAATCCTTTAGAAGAAATTCACCGTACCGCTTCAGTGGCGCAAACCATGACCGCAATGAAAGTCCCTGGCGCAGATTTATTGGTCGTCATTGGAGAAATCATCGGCATTAGTTCCGTCATGTTAATTATGCAAATGGCCACGATTCGAGTGGTCTATTCCATTGCGAGAGACCGTTTACTCCCTGCTTTTCTCCAAAAAATGGACCCCCACTTAGGGGTGCCCTTGGTGGCGCACTTGAGGGCTAACAGACCCTTGATGTTCCAGTTTTATTTGACTTGACTATAAATAGCACAACAGACCTATTTAGAGTATAATCTAGATGAATGTATCTTAAAGTAATCAAAGAGGCTTTTATGGTTTATAAAATACTATCCCTTTTTACAGGTGCAGGTGGTATGGACATTGGCTTTCATGGCGACTTTAATTATCTTAAAACCTATTATCCAGAACTTCCTTTTCAGACTGTTTTTGCTACGGATTACAATCAAGAAGCCATTGATTCCTTAGGTTATAATACACAATATTTTAATCCAAGTGCTATTAAAAAATGTGCAGATATAACACAGTTGCCTATTGCAGACGTAGAGAAAGAAGTAGGTGAAATCGATGTACTTTTAGGCGGTTTCCCTTGCGTCACTTTTTCAGTCGTGGGTAAACAAGCAGGCATTGAAGACGGTAAGAATGGGCAACTTTATGAAAAATTTGCACAATATGTAGAAACCTTCAAACCAAAAGTTTTTATTGCTGAAAATGTAAAAGGCATTCTTTCAGCAAATAAAGGCGAAGCCATTAAAATTATTGAAAAGCGTTTTAATATGGACGGCTATAAATTAGAATATCGCTTGGTTAATTTTGCAGACTATGGTGTGCCTCAATTAAGAGAACGTGTCGTTTTTGTGGGAACTCGTGTGGATTTAAAAGGGACATTCACTTTTCCTAAACCCACTCATAAAAATAATCACATCACAGCGTCACAAGCATTTACAGGTTTACATGAAGGCTTGCCTAATAGTGAACATTTACGACAACTGGATAGAACCAAGCAAATTATTGCGGCTATCCCTGAAGGTGGAAATCACTTGGACTTGCCACCTGAACTTAAAGTAAAAGGTTTAATGTCTAACATTTACAGACGGCTTGATTCTCAAAAACCTTCTTACACGATGATTGCGTCGGGTGGAGGCGGAACATGGGGCTATCATTATTCAGAAGCCCGAGCCTTAACCAATAGAGAGCGTGCTAGAATACAAGGGTTTCCTGATGATTATGTCTTTAAAGGCAGTACAACAGAAGTACGTCGTCAAATCGGTAATGCGGTACCTCCTGTCGGGATTTATCCATTTGCAAAATCAGTCAGTCTGTTTCTCCAAGAATCCGACAGATTGTCTTGTGCAAGTAAAAAGTCTTCAAAAGAACCTGTTTTAGCGAAGTCTATAGTGTAATGCGTTGCGTCTAACTTACTAACTTTAACCGAATCTATGCCCACCTCGTTAAGATAGTCTCGTGTAATAGGTTGTGGATTAAGTGGATTTCTTTGAAATACCTCTTCTAGTAACCATTCCCCTAATGCTGTATTGGGGTCACTCATCAAGGCTTTAGCGTTGTCTTGACATAAACTACTTGAAATAAAGGTTTTATTGGGCAACTGTAATTGAAAAGAGTTGTCTCGACTTGGAAAAAAGTCGGGTTTTAATTGATGAATGACTTGTGGCACAGGAATATAAACTTCACCGTAGCTACGTTTACGTCCACCCGCACACCATTGATTGAGTGCTGACTTTTCTTGTACTTCACCATATTGCTTTGGTTGTGTTGAGTATAAAGGAAGATAGATTTCATCCAAGACCTTAGATTGAACAGGTGTGAGAATAGATGAATATTCAGATTTTTCAAAACAACGTTCTAAAAAAGATAAGGGATTTTCAAGTACATCAACTTCTAGCGTGTCTATCGGTAGAAGAGAATTAAATCGCATTTGTAAGACGCTTTTTGAGCGATTAAAATTGTATTCTTTCACTTCATCTGTAAAGATAAGTGAACGTTCATCACTTTTTTTAATTTTTAGAGATGCTGTGTCGATGACAGGCATTTCTTGCTCAAAAATCGAAAAAGCCTTCGTTGTTTTCGTCACATAATGATAAATAAGACGTTCCAAACCATATTGTGCTTGAGTTAGTCGAATACGCTCATTACGAGCTTCCGCTAAATACTGCATGAGTTCAATGTCTTTGAAATCTTTATAATGCTTACGAGCTGCATTGAACTCAGCTACTTTTTGATAACACGAGTTTTGATGTAAAAATGTCTTAATTCCAACACCAAGCCCGTTGATATTTGCATCAGACGTACTATCATCTCGTGATGTGTTATAAGCCTTAAACGCTTCACAAAATACGATTTCAGAGACTCGTGAATCCAAATACAAATTACCACTGGTCGTAAAAAGACGACTCAATTTGCCCATAATCGTTAGGTAATGCTTATAACGTTCTTGTGATTCTTTAGTCTGCGTTGCATAAAACATCTAATACTCCTCGCCCTCCGTCGATAAGCTGTCCGAGGGGCGGAAGAAGAGGTCGTCGTAGGTTTTAATGTCCACATTCAAGCAACGGCTTTGGACTTCATCCACCAGTTCCGCCACCAAGTCCACCAAGGGCAAGACCTTCTTCGCTCCCACATGGTAACGCCGCACCGACACGCTGCCTTCTTCCGCTTCACGATCCCCCATGATTAACATGACCGGCACTTTGCGCGTTTCACAGGCGCGCACCCGATAGTTAATACTGTCGTCTACCTCTAAAACCGCGCGGAGGCCTGCTTTTTTCAAGGTGTCCAGCACCGTTTCCGCGTAAGCTTTATGACTTTCCCCAATCGGAAGCACGGCCACCTGCACAGGGGCCAACCACGTGGGGAAGGCGCCGCCTAAATGCTCTACCAAAATACCAATGAAGCGTTCAAAGGAACCAAAAATCGCACGGTGAATGACGATGGGGCGTTTGGCCGTGCCGTCCGCATCCACATAAGTGAGTTCAAAACGCTCGGGCAACTGAAAATCAAGCTGAAAGGTGCCACATTGCCACAAACGCCCTAAGCTATCGCGAATTTGTACATCAATTTTAGGGCCGTAAAACGCGCCTTCTCCTTCTTCAATCGCATAGGCCCGACCAGTGGCATCGAGTGCGGAGCGTAAGGCGGCTTCGGCTTCATCCCACACGGCCACTTCACCCAAGAATTCATCAGGGCGGGTGGACATACTAAATTGATAGTCCAATTTAAATAATTTGTAGACTTCGTCCAACATTTGAAAGAGGTGGGCCACTTCACTTTGAATTTGCTCAGGCATGGCGAAAATGTGGGCGTCGTCTTGGGTAAACATGCGCGTCCGCATTAAGCCATGCATCGCGCCCGTGGCTTCATTGCGGTGCAGAATTTGTCCTTCAGCGATACGCAATGGCAATTCCTTATAGCTATGTAACTTGGTTTTAAAATAGAGCATGGTGTCAGGGCAATTCATCGGTTTCACCGCGTATTCAGGCTCTCCTTTGGCGTCATTGACAATAAACATATTGTCTTGATAATGATGCCAATGGCCTGAACATTGAAAGAGTTCTTTTTTGTAGAGAACGGGATTTGAAATTTCAACATAACCGTAGCGTTCTAAGGTTTCTCTCCAAAACGCTTCAATACAGCGACGCACCTTCACCCCATTGGGGGACCACATGGCCCCTGCGGCCCACGGATGAAATTGAAACAAGTCGAGCTGGGGCCCGAGCACGCGGTGATCCCGACTTTTAGAATCTTCCACAAATTCAAGGTAACGTTTTAAGTCTTTGGGGGTTTTCCACGCCGTCCCCGTGATACGGGTTAAACTGGGTTGGGCTTCATCCTTCCAGTGGCTGGCGGCAATGGCGGTTAGCTGGGTGGAGCCACATAATCCCGTGTGAGGGACATGAGGCCCTGCACACAAATCGACAAAGGCACCTGAACGGTATAAGGTGACGTCTTGAACCCCGCGGGCTTTGATTTTCTCTAAAATTTCAAGCTTATGGGCTTGATTTTTGCTGCGAAAATAAGCGACGGCCTCTTCCCAAGCAACAGAGGCCACTTCAAAAGGATGCGCCTGCCCCACCAAGGTTTTCATTTTAGCGGCAATGGCGTCTAAGTCTTCTTCTTTTAAGGACAAGCCTTCTATTTTAATGTCATAGAAAAACCCCGTGGGCGTGGCAGGCCCCGTGGCAAATTGGATGCTGGGGTAGAGCGATTCCAAAGCCCCTGCTAAGACATGGGCGGCGCTATGTCGAATGCGGATCAATTGTTCGTCGTGAGAAAGCGTGGAAAAGGCTTTTTTATCTACCGCTTGCCACGTTAAGGACGCAAGCCAAGCATTTGAATCAAAAGGAGAAAGAGTTGTGTTCATGGTGAATTCCTTGTTGGATGATGAATATAAAAAAGACTTTCAATGAAGTGAAGGCGAATTCATGGTGGGAAGGAGCCTTTAGATCAATACGTTTTCTATTATAAGGTAAATAGCTTGTAAAAAGTGGGGTATCAAAATAAGGCGGGACTTTTTAAGCCAAGCGGGCTTATAAATGTTACAATATCTTTACAAATAAATTCCTCCCTCAAAAAAAAATTGGTGCATCCTCTTGAAGGTGGACACAATCCTTTTCTACATCACACGGAGGGTATAAACCGTGAGGTTATTTTCAAAGACCCGAAAACTTCCTATACTTACAGTATGCCACTTTTGCTTTCCCCTCCTTTAAATGAAGGGGACTCATGTTTGAGATGAGAGAAATAAAAAGGATCCCCAGACGCTTATTGAACGCGTGAACGTGAACAAAATCTTGCAACGCTTTAAAAAGACCTTGTTCTATTTTGTCCCTCCCTCCCCCCTCGCTATTTTTAGTTTTAATTTAAAGGAGACCCCGTCCCATGACACTCAAGCCGAACGAGTTACAAGCCCCCATCCTTCGTATTATGGTGGTGGATGACAATGCGAATCACGCCGCGGGGATTAAGCAGTTAATTGAATTGCAGTCCATGCACAAGGTCGTGGGGATTTGTGGCAATGGTGATGAAGCCGTTAGACGTATTGGCCACACGGAAGTCGATATTGTCTTAATGGATATGAATATGCCTGAACTGGATGGAGTGGCGGCGATTCAACAAATTTTAGTAAAAAAACCTGAAGTGAAGATTCTGACGCTAACAGGAAGTGATGACCCCGACACCGTTTACAAGGCCATGCGTGCAGGAGGCCGTGGTTACATTCTTAAAACCATGATTACCACCCAGTTAATGCGTGCCTTGGAAGACATTAATGCGGGGCGTATTTTTATGCCCACCAGTATTGCGACCAAGTTTTTTGATGAATTTCATACGATTGTTCAAAAAGTCAGTAAGCCTGATCCACATCGTCAAGCCTTGTTGAGTCAGTTGACGTCTCGAGAAAAAGAAGTGTTGAAACTACTGACGGAAGGTTTAACCTATAAAAGTATTTCAGAGCAACTGGTCATTTCTGAAACGACGGTTAAAACACACGTGAATAATATCTTTCAAAAATTACAAGTCAATGACCGTACTCAAGCGGTGTTGTATGCCTTGAAATTTGGTTTGGTGGACACCAGCGACAAGCTCCCTAGCGTGGTTTAGAAGCGTCGTTATGTTTTAAATGGTATGCAGCGAGAGAAGATCTAGGGTCTTCTCTCGTTTGTGTTGAGGGCTGAAGAATCTTAAAATTTTAAAAACCCTAGCACAAGCCTGCTTCATGTTTGTTTTTATGCTGATGACGATTGAATTAAGAGAATCTTCATGAGGTTTACGCATTGTGACTGTGACATCCGCCCTGGCTTTGGGACATCCTTCTTCTGCCATGCCTATACCACAAAGGCCTGTGATGCCTGCGATGCAGATGCCTAGTCCGACGGGTAATTCAGCACTCGATTCTATTTTGGGGGAGGCTCAGGCCTTGACTCAAGGTATGGAAGCAACCGCACAAAATCTGGAACTACAGGCTCAACAAGCGGCCCAACTCAAACAGCGAGATGAGGCGTTTAGGAAGCAACAGGCCCTGCTGTTAGCGTCGATGCCGCCGTCTGCTTTAATGGCGAATGGAACAAGTGGGAGCAATACGATGGCGGCCATGCGTTCTGCCGCATTACCCGCTTCTGTACCTACTGAAGTGGGGGATGCTAAAGCTGCGGTTACTGGCGCGTATGCTGAAGGAGAAAATATCATTAACCAAACACTCGCTGCGGGGGGGGGAGGCACCCCGATGGCCATGCCTAACGCCGTGGTCAACACCGTCCCTGCTCCACAAATCACGGCGATGACCTCCCCCATGCCCAGCATTCCAAGCGTAGCCCCCGCCAATGGCGTGACGCCGCCCCCGTCTTCGGGGACGGGAGGATTTATTCATCCTTTACAAGGCAGCAAATGGAGGAAAACGTCAGATTTTAGCCATGCTCGTGTTAATCCTGTGAGTGGGCAAGTAAGGCCTCATACAGGCACTGATTTTGGAGCACCTAGGAAGACACCTATCGTGGCTGCGATGGCAGGCACTGTTTCTTTTAGTGGTCCAAAAGGTGGATATGGGAATACTATTATCATTGATCATCCTAATGGTATGCAAACCTTATATGCGCATATGTTCGAACCTTCTCCACTAAAGAAAGGCCAAGTGGTGGCACAAGGTGCCCCCATTGGTGGGGTGGGCAGTACAGGTAATTCAACGGGGGATCATTTACACTTTGAAATAAAAAAACACGATGGCGAAAAATATGTGGCCGTCAACCCCATGAATTATTTAGGTCAGAATGCAAGTAAAGAAAAAGGTACTCAGGTTGCGCAAGCGCCCGCCAAATCCAAAGGGAATGATAAAGGAAAGTCTAAATCCGCTTAGGCTTTTTATGACTTCAATACCCAGTGTGTAATTATTTCTTAACAATTGCTTCAAAACAGGCAATTTTATACAGTCTTAATACTTTATTAAGAAGTAAGACACCCCACACCCAGAAGAAAACGCCTTACACCCCACCACTGCTTTACAGAAGATTTACCTCACTTTTTTTTTCTCTCTCTCTCCTCTCTCGTTTATTTTGTCTCTCTCTTGTTCAAAAATTTAATGCTTTTCTCTTGTCTCAAATTTTTTTGTCCCGTCCTGTTCAATTTTTATATCATGGCTTTCATTGACGAATAAATGCTTGCCTCTTGTTGTGATGTTCCCCCTGTTCTAACGCTTACCTTTCTTTTCTCTCCTTAAACTTTCCTCTTTTATATGATGCCTATGTCCCCCCTGTAGAGAAGCTTATTTCGCTACAGGTTTTTTTTATTAAGGCAATTTTATTAAGGCAAAGAGGGAAGACTTTTATCTCCCCTGCTTGCTTTGAATTAAAAGTCAGGTTAATCCAAGACTTCTAAGCGTACTTTCGCAATGCCCGAAGACATGGCGCCAATGGCTTGAGCCGCGCCTTTAGACAAATCAATCACCCGATGGTGACCATAGGGTCCACGATCCGTGATTTTAACGACACAACTTTTGCCATTACTTTCGTTAATCACACGTACTTTCGTCCCAAAGGGAAGCGTTTTGTGTGCGGCGGTCAGGGCATTCATATTAAAGCGAGACCCATCCGCCGATTTGCGTCCATTAAACCCTGGTCCATACCAAGACGCCAATCCTTTTGCAATGAAACGACCCGATTGCGTCAGGCTAAACACAGGATCCGCGGAAGGCGCTTCGCCTAAAGCGAGGCGGAGTTGTTTCATCCACAAATGAGCCAAGGTGTCCAAGGGCATGTGAGCCACTTGCGCCGTTTTTTCGTCTACCACGGTCAGAATGTGTGTGCCCATCATCAAATGGAAGTTTCCATCGGCTTGGCGTTTAAGGTGAATATCCTTATAAGAATAGTCTCCTTTGGCATAAACATTCAAACGATGAATGACTTGTTTGGACCGTAAATACGGGGTTAGAAAACCTAATTTGGAACGAAAGCGAAAGACTTCTTCATCATTGATGTAAAAGCCTGCTTCTTCCAACTTTTTATTGTATACCGTTCGCAAGAGGTAGGACTTTTCTTGCTGAAAGGCAGAGGACAAGGTCAGGGTATCTGGCATGGACTTCAAATAATGATTGACCATGGCAGGGCTTTGAACCTGAAGCGCTGAGTGTTGAGCCACAAAGGGTTTCGCTTCAAGGGGAGTGGCCTCTTTTTTAAGGGAAGTGACTTTTTCAAGCGCCACCTTTTTGAGGTCAGGGTCCTTCACTATCGGTTCGGTTGCCGCCACATTGGCGACTTGGGTGAGGGCAGGCATTGGGTTAGCTGTGCTTTGATGCTGCAGCGAAACCAATGCAGAGGCTTGTTCTTCCGCACCATAAACCAAGGTGCTTCCGTAAGCGGCTATAGATAAAGCCAAAAGTAAACAAGCCCACGTATTTTGCTTCCAATCTCTCATGAGGGAAGATTCTCCGTACTTGCTAAGCTTAAGCGCTCCGTGTATAGCATCACCGCTACCGTTAAATGACCAACCAGTGCTACACTGGGGTATTTAATTGTGCCTTGTATTATTTCACAAGGGGGTAACCGCAATGGGGAAAGGACAGGTCATTGGTTAAAACAAAATTGTTTTGGTTAAAAGTAGGGATTAGCCTACCGTCACTTCCGCATACAGTTCGCAGCCTAAGCCGCATCGAAAAGACTCAAAAAACTTCAGTTAAGTATTAATTTTTAACACCTGAAGTATTTCAAGCTTTTCGCATTGTCATGTTAGCACATCCTTTTTAAATGGCAAGTGTTCTGTTCGGTGGGATCCGTTACCTGAAGGAGGCGAGTCAAAATAAAGGGCGAGGGGCTTCATTTCATCTGCTCAATGGATTTTAAATGAGTAGACGTTCTGTTTAAGTCAACGGTCGAGTATAGTTAGCAAAGAGAGAAATCATTGTGATCGATAATGATTTAATGAAAGCGCGTAAAGAGAAAGAGACTTTAACAATGCAGCTGCCTTCTACCCTTGGAGCCAAACCAGAAACTAGTTGTGTTTCCATTGCTTTTTCATCTGATTTTACCAAATTAGAATTGGTATGGCTGAATACGCAAACGGGGCAAATCATTAATGCAGGCTTTGTTCCCATTACAGGTTTTGATTTAAGTACACGAATGATCCATAATGGTGATGCCCTCTCGGAGAGTATGGCAAATCTTCTGCATGAAATGAGTATTCCTATTAAAGTACCTGTTTCGATTATGTTGCCTAGTTTTTATACTCGTATTATTAACATCCCTAGTGGTTTGACTGAAGCAGATACGGCTAGCTTGATTGCTGGTGAAGCAGAACGTTCGGTCTTGTTTAAAAAAGAAGAACCGACGATTGATTGGGTCGTTTTGGATTTACTTTCTCAAGAAGATGAAGTTAACTGTCTCTATACGGCTTATCCTACGACAACACTCAATGAGTTATTGCGTATTGTAGAAGATGTTTTAAAATTGCAAATCTGTGCCATTGAAAGTAATTTGACTGCTGTTATTAAGGGGTTATTAACCACAGGGACCCTTCAAAATGACGATAAAATACGTTTGGTTTCAATTTTAAACGAAGGGACTTCCAGTAACTTGGTTTTACAGGGGATTCATATTTTACATGTGGCGGAAACACCCGTTTCTTTGCAAAATATAAAGTCTGAAGAATTGGTTCATGATGTACAACAAGATATATCTGGACTGTCTTCACTCTTGACGAACTGTAATGAAGTCATTGTTATTCATAATAATTCACGGGTGCCTTCCGAATTATTAGCACAAAGCTTTGCAAATTTTGAAGAAGTGATTTTAGTGGAACAAACGGTTGAAACCATTGCTTCTTTAGGTGCCAGACGAGCCTTTTATCCTTGTACGGTAGAAGCCTTAGGGGCAGCCATGTCTTTAGAAATGGCTAATGTACCTTCTCTGAATTTATTACCCAAATCCAAGCAATTACATTTTTTACTGCAAGGGTTGCGTCGCCAAGTACTTCCTTTTGCGATTGCGGGCAATGTCTTGGTCTTCTTATTGGTTTTGGTTGCTTATGGAGTTTTGTCGGTTTTTAATGTCACCAACGGCATTAAATTAGGGGAGCTTGAAAAAACGATTGCTCAGCATCAAGCGCCCAGTACGTCGCCTGAAATTTATGCCGAAGCGGTATGGTTAAAGCGTTATAGTGAATTTAATGTCAATGTAGTGAAATGGTTAATTAATGTACAAAAAGAGTTGCCCAATACCTTGTGGATTGATTCTCTTTCTCTACAGCAAAATAAAGGAAAACCCTTTTTGAAACTGACAGGGGGTAGTCAAACTGGGCAAGATATTGCAGGATATTTTGATAAAATACAACCCACCTTTTCAACCGATAAAATTACGTATTCAGATGTAACGCCCACCAATTTACAAATCAGTCCTTCGTTGTCTAATGTTAGTAAGTCTGGAAAAGAGCAGGCAGCACCTGTGGAAACGAAGACGGAACAGGGTTCTACTGCGAACAAACCTGTTGAAAAAGTAGATAAAATCAGTGGGGAAAACGCCTATTATAAATGGCAAGCCCATATGGGTGCCGATCCTGCGGCTCCTGATGCTGCACCAGCGGCGGCGGCAGCTCCTGCGGCCACTCCTCCTGCAGCTACCCCTCCCGCTGCTTAGCAAGGCACATAATTTACTTTGAATTTGATCCATAAAGGTTTATGTCTATGTCGCTTCCTAATCATGCTTCTCCTTGGTCACCTCAGCATCCCGCTTTTCAAAAAATCTTGATGTCTCCTGAATTTTTAGGGGGAGTAGGGGGGATTGTCTTAGTTGTTTTTCTCGCCTTTAATGTTTTATTTAGTTCGGTACTCGCCACGGCAGATCAATTAAATAAAGATATTAAAACCAAGCAAGACGAAATTACCAAGCAAGAAACCTTGGATGCGTTGGCAAAAGAGTTGGAAGCGGAGTCTAAACTTAATACCAATCGTTTCCTTCTTTTAAAAGAAGGGGAAATTGCGTCCGTTAAAATATTCGATTTCCTTAAAAGCTTAGGAACACTCAGTACGGATTCATTGGCCTTACCCAGTGTGCATAAATCCGTCGATATTTTTCATGTGCAGCAGGTTTTGGATGCGGTGGATCCAAAGGCACCCGCGGCGGCGGCTACGACGACCGCTCCTGCGAGTGCGTCTAAGATACAAAATATTTTTTCGCCCGACTTGATTCCTTTTTCTTCGGAACAGGTTCAGCAGTTAAATTTGAATGTATCGGCAGAGCAATATACGTATACGATGGATGTTCGAGGTTCTTACTTGGGTTTAGTTAACTTTGTGCGCAAACTTGCAGAACATGCCCCTTTTGTGGCGATTAAAGGTCTTGAATTTAAAATCGACCCTGATGCTCCAAGTGTGTTATTATTTAGAAGCTCTGCCGTAAGTAATAGTGGCGCCAGTGCTGTAGAAGCGGGACAGCCTGTGTCGATTACTCCTTCAACGACGAGTGCTTCTGTATCGGGTACGCCCTTGGTCTTAACCTTAACCTTGGATATTTTTCTAAAAATTGATAAGCCTAGCGGGACGGCTGCCACAACGGCACCTCCTGCTACAGAAGCTGTGGCGGCTACTCCTCCTGCGTAATGTGTTGATGAGGTTTCTGGGTTGAAAATACTCGTGGTGGGGAGGGGTAGACTTTTTCAAGCGGTTTTAACGGCCTTTTCAGAAAGACTGTTTGTCAAGAATGTCATATTACTTGGTGTGGTCACTCATCCTGAAGAAATCCCTTGCCTACCCCTTGAAACGCATTCATGGATTCAAACCCTTCAGGGGCTTGAAGATCCTCGCATTGCGTCACATATTGTCCATGTGCTTAAGCCTGATCTTATTCTAGTGGCGTCATGGGGAGAAATTTTATCTGTAAAAACACTGGAATTTTTAGCTCCGATTAAAGTGTGGAATCTTCATCCTTCTTTACTGCCTGCTCATCGAGGAATTAATCCTTATATCGCTTGTATATTGTCTGGAGAAACTCAGATCGGTTTAAGTTTGCATCATCTCACCGCCACTTTAGATGAAGGGCCGATTCTCGCGCAAGAAAGGATAACGATTGATCCTGAAATGTCGGCGGGTGACTTACAAAGTAAAGTTCTGAAAAGAGTGGCTCCTTTTTTACGAGACGTTCAAGACCGCATTCAGGCTCAAGGCTTAGAGGCTTTTCATCACAGTGCGTGCGAACAATCTTTTTGGGGCGCCTCTCATCATCGACAACGTTTAATTGAACAGGTGTGTTTGAATTGGAGCTCTTCAAGAGAAGTCTTAGCCCGTCAGATTTTAGCGGGCCAGGGTTGGACGCCACCTCAACTCCCTTTAAGCAAGGGCTTTTGGTTAGAGCCGAAAAATGTGCAAGCCTGTCCCGCTCTCTCTGATTCCAAGTACACGGTGAACTGGTTCCATTCCTCTTCAAAAGGCCATTTATTTGTTACAGTTCAGGCCTTATACTGGCGGAATTATCGTGTGCCCTTGGGACGCTTTTATATCCTGTGTTTGATTCATTTTTTAAGACTTAAACCCCTTTGAATTTTAAGCCTAATGTAACAATTTAGTCAATTTTAGACCTATTCAACATATGAATGATTCATATTTTGAATGAAGGTGCTAGAATAAACACATCTTAAAGAAGATTTTGATTAGACCCTATATCATTACCCTATTCACTCAGGATGATTTTTAAAGATCATCCTTTTTTTTGTGTTATAAAATGAAGGACCTTATCAAAATAAACAAAGGGAATGCCACATGTTGAAATGCTTCCGTTATGTACTCGTTCTGATGAACCTTTTATTTTGGGGGCTATTGCCTGTGTATGCCAGCGAAGGGGTTCCCAAATTTCATTGTCCTGCTCCACAAACATGTGTGCAGTTGATTCATTTTAATGATGTCTACGAGTGGAAGCCGTATCCTGATGAGCGAACGGGTACCTTGAGCCGTTTTTCAACCTATCTGACTCAAGAAAAGGAACGTTTCCCTAATCTAGCTGTGGTGTTTGGAGGGGATTTACTCTCTCCTTCAGGAGACAGTCAATTGACTCATGGCTTACATATGGTGGAAGGCTTGAATGCCTTAGGGGTGAAGGTGGCGACCTTGGGAAATCATGAATTTGATTTTGGTGCGTCTCATTTACAGGAGGCACTTACCCTTTCGAAATTTCCTTGGTTGGCAGCCAATGTTACTTTTTTACCCAATGCGAAAATAAAGGCTCAGGCGGTTCCTCCCTATATGATTTTAGAACAAGCGGGGAAGCGAATCCTTATTTTTGGCCTTTTAACCCCTGAAACCTTGCAGTTGAATCCAGTGGCTCCCCTGGTGACGATTGAAGACCCCATTCAAAGTGCTCAACGCCTTTTACCACAGTGGAAAAAAAAGGAAGATCCTGATGCCGTTATTGCACTGACGCATTTAAACATTGCGGAAGACCGTCGATTGGCTCAAGACGTCAAGGGGATAGATGTCATTTTAGGGGGGCATGATCATCACCAATTGTTACAGGTGATCCATGGGGTGCCTATTATTAAGGTGGACAGTGACGCCCGTACCGTTGGACATTTACAATTGAATTTTAATCCCTCTTCCCCTAAGCGCTTGGGCTTTAAAGAGTCTTCTTCAACACGCTTGGCGGAATGGCACTATGAAGTTACTGCCTTGACCCCCGAGCAGTTTCCTCGAGATTTTGCTTTTGAACAGGACGTCCTACAACATACGCCGATGGATTTACGTGGGCTAGATGAGCAAGTTACTCAGTTACCTGTGGTGTGGGATACCCAACAATCCGCCATTCGTGGGGTCTATAGTCCCACCGCACAACAAATCGCGGAAGTCTTACGTCGTTATTTAAACGTGGATGTCGTTTTACTCAATAGTGGTGGGATTCGTGGGAATCGACGTTTTATGCCTGCCCCTCTTACCCGTCGAGACGCCTTGCAAATTTTGCCCTTTGACAATCAAACGGTGATCGTGTCTTTGCGTAAGCCTCAACTGGAAGCGATTTTAGAACAGGGATTGAGTAAAACCGACAGTGACCCCAATTGGGGGGGCTACCTTCATTTTTCAGGAGTGATTGCGGTCTTGAATCCCTCTGCGGTTAAAGGGAAGCGGATTCATCAGCTCCTTGATGCGTGTACAGGGAAAGTCTTGTCTGACGATCAAATATTTCAAGTCGCAATTAATAGCTATTTGGCCGAAGGGGGTAATGGATTTTTGCAATTAAAGTCTATGGTAGACCATCAATCGGTTGCACCCACTCGTTTGAAGGAAACGCAGGCCATTACTTTAGGCAATGCCTTAAAAGCCATGACCACCACGGCTTGGAAGGAAGTGCTTCAACAGGTCCCTAGTCTACAAAACATCGTTCGCCCTGTCGGGGAGTAGATAGAGGTCTTACCATAAAGTCATAAAGTCTTGTTGAAAAATTTTGTTTACCTTACGCGCTCTTTTCTTCGTGCCAAACGTCCGCATATTCTCTTTCTGTATTGTGAATTTTAAACGTGGCACCTTCTTGGTACATTAACAAATTTCCTTGTCCATCAAAATCATTCTGGGATTCGGTTTTGTCTGTTGAACCAAGAGTTATCTCGCTAATACCAAGGTCTGCCAAAGATTTTTCTAGCTAGTGTCGACATTTACTTAAGCCATAAACAAACAGAAGCAAGATGAACAAAAGACAAATAAGCCACATCTCATTTATCGTAACGGGTTGCCATTCGCCTGAAA